>NZ_BAAJXA010000050.1:0-70623 GCF_057537855.1 Streptomyces diversicolor | reverse complement strand
TTAGCAGAGCGTCAAGAGAGCGGTTCAGCCGCGCGCGTCGATCGGCCCGGTCGCGGGCGAGGGCCTGTGCGATGGCGCCGAACTCGGGGCGGCGCCCGGCGCGCTGCCCTCGGACGGCCGCTGTGCCCGGCGCGGCCTTGACGGCAACGCCGTTGCCGTGGGAGCAGCCCACCACCTCACCGCCGAACACCGGCGGCAGGCCCCCGCTTTACGGTCGGCTGCCCCGGCGTCCGTGGCGGCGGTCGGTCAGCTCTTGTCCATGGTCTGCGCGGCACGTTCGGTCACCGCGGCCTGTTCGGCCTCGGCCTGCGCGCCGGACGGCAGATGGCGCAGCCGGGTCGCGGTCAGCAGGGCAGCGGCCAGGACGATCGCGGCGGCCGCAGCCGCGGCCAGGTCGAGTCCGCGCCCGAACGCCTCGCGGGCCGCGGCGATCAGCGGCTCGGCCAGGTCATCCGGCAGGCCGGCGGCCGCCTCCTTGGCGCCACCGAGGGTGCCTCGCGCGGCATCCGCGGTCGCCTGCGGCAGGCCCTCGGGCAGCCTGTCCGTGAGCTCCGACCGGTAGACGGCGGTGCCGAAGCTGCCGAGCAGCGCCACGCCCAGGGCCACGCCCAGTTCACCGCTGCTCTCCGACAGGGCGGAGGCCGCTCCGGCCCGCTCGGGCGGGGCCTTGCCGATGACCAGGTCCGTGCAGAGCGCGATCATGGGGCTCAGCCCCAGGGCCACGAGTTCGTAGCCGACGATGAGCAGTGCCAGGTCGTCCGCGCCGACTTGGGAGAGCGTGGCGAAGCCCAGCGCCGCCAGCAGCAGGCTGCCCGTGATGACCGTCGCCGGGCGCAGCCGCCGGGCCAGCAGGGGGGCGAGCAGGGAGCCGACGATGGTGCCCACCGAGGCGGGCACCATCCAGGCGCCGGCCACGAACGGCGTCAGATCGAGGACTTCCTGCAGATAGAGGGCGATGAAGAGCTGGGTGCCGCCCATGGCCAGCAGGCCCAGGAGGTAGGTTCCCAAAGACGTGTTGATGACGCGGTCGCGCAACAAGGACAGATCGAGCAGCGGATCGTCCAGCCGGCCCTGTCGGCGGACGAAGAGCACACCGAGGGCCAGTCCGCCGGCGAGGGTGAGCGCGAAGGCGACGTCCGGCCCGGAGGAGCTGACGTGCTTGACCGCGTAGACGACGCCGAGGACGGCGGCGAGGGCCAGCGCTGCACTGGGCAGGTCGAGGCGCCCGCCCTGCGGGTCACGGTACTCGGGAAGGAGCACGGGGCCGACGGCGAGCAGCAACAGCATCACCGGCACGCCCACCAGGAAGACGGACCCCCACCAGAAGTGTTCCAGGAGCGCGCCGCCGAGCAGCGGCCCGGCGGTCGTGCCGACCGAGAAGCTCGTCATGATGAAGGCCACCGCGAAGCTCCGCTCGCCCGCCCGGTGGAACATCACGCGGATCAGTGACAGGGCGGAGGGCATCAGGGTGGCACCGGCCAGGCCGAGCAGCGCGCGGGAGGCGATGAGCATCAGCGGGTTGTCGGCGTATGCGGCGATCACCGAGGCGACTCCGAAGAGCCCCGCACCGGTCAGCAGGATGCGCCTGCGCCCGATTCGGTCACCGAGCGCCCCGGCGGGAACCAGCGCTCCGGCGATCAGGAAACCGTAGATGTCCATGATCCACAGCAGTTCGGTGGAGCTGGGCTCCAACTCGCTGCTCAGATGCGGTACGGCCAGATACAGGACGGTCATGTCCATGGAGATCAGCAGCGTCGGCAGAGCCAGGACGGCGAGCCCGATCCACTCCCGTCGGCCGGCCGGGGGCGGGGTTGCGGTGGTCATTGCGCTGTTTCCTCTGTTACAGGGGTGTGCGGGTGGACGGGAGTGGGAGCCGTGCGGTAGATCCGGGATACCTCGACCAGGAACGCCGTCTCGTCGGGCAGGGTGTCAGCGCCGATCCGCGCGATGGGTACCGTGCTCTGGCGCGGACAGGCGGCGGCCAGACAGGCTGCGCGGGCTCCCTTCAGTACGACGGCGAGCACGGCGGCCGAATGGTCCTCGGCCGAGGGCGACACCGCGGCGGATCCGCGCGTGCGTCGGCCCGAGCGGTCGGCGAACGCCCGCGCGGACGCGTGCAGTTCGGGGGTGACGTACTTGTCGAGCAGCAGAATGGCGTCACGGATCTCCATGAGTTTGCGGTAAAGCAGGAGCCGGCCCGGGCCCTGCGGGCAAAGGATCTCCTGCAGGCGGCTGCGCCGCGGGGAGAGCAGCACCTGGGGGCACACCTCCACCAGATCGCGCCACAGGGGCCAGATCAGCCACCAGTCCCTGAGGTCGGTGAGCGCGCGCCGGGCGGTGTGGATGCTGGGGACGGACAGGGCAGCGGCGACCAGCAGGCCGTGCAGGGCGAGGGCGAAGGGTTGGACGGGCACCGACCAGGCGCGGCCGAGGAGTTGGGACAGCGCGCCGAGCCAGTACAGGCCGGCCATGGCGGCGCCAGAACCCAGCAGAAACAGGGCGGTCCTGAGGAAGCCGTTGGTGCACTGCCGTCCGCGGCTCAGACACACCATGACGCACAGGACGTCGGCGGTCATGTGTGTGGCGATGATGAGCAGCCAGTACGCGGTGGACGGCGTGGGTGAGGAGTCCTCCAGGATCAGTTGGCCTCCGTGCGGGCGGTGCATCATGTCCAGGACCACGACACCCGCCACCACACAGCACGCGGTGCCCCGCAACCAGCGCAGCCGGGCCCGGCGACGGGCGTCCGCGGTGAGCGAGTGGACCACTTCGAGCAGCGCGAACGACGAGACGAGTCCGCACACGTTGCGCACCAGATCCACGCTGTGCAGGCTGCCGAAGGTACGGTCGACGAAGTCGCGGACACCGTCCAGGTCGAGGGTCGTGGCGGCCGCCGCCGCGAAGCCCGCGAGCCACAGTTCGCGCTGCCGACGCGACTCCAGGATGTGCGGCAGACGCAGCAGGACGGCGGCCCACATGCACACGTTGCCCACGGCCTGAGCGCCGTTGCCCAGCGTGCCGAGGTCAGCCGCTAACGGAGGCATCGAGTCCCAGCGCCCTTTCCAGGGTCCGTGCCGTGCTTTCGGAGGGCCCGCCGGCCGGGCGCAGGGCCCTGCTGAGGATCAGGCTTGCAAGCATCTCGGCTTCCTGCTCCTGCCGCGTGCTGTGCGAGGCGCGCCGCAACAGGCGCCGGACCAGGCGTGGATCGAGGTCGGACAGGAGTGCCGTCACCGGCCCCGGGCCCTCGGTGAGCGGATGGTGGTGGTCGAGGAGGATGTGGCTGATCTCGTGCAGGATGATGTGGTCCTGGTGGGGGCGGGTGGTGCCCGGTTCGAAGAAGACGTGGTCGTCGGTGTCGGTGGCGATCCATGCGCCGCAGGCGCCGTCACTGCGGCCCTCGGGTGGCAGGGGGTGCAGATGGATGGGGCGGCCACGCCGCCGGGCGACGTTCCGGCACAGCTGGTGCGCTGAGACGGGTCGTGGCAGTGCGAGTTCCTTGAGGACGGATTCACAGGGCTGTCGCAGCGCTCGGTAGGGGAACAGCAAGGTCATGCGTCCTTTGTGTGTGGGGGATCATGTCGGCCTGGACGGGCCCGTCATCTCGTCACGACGGTCGGTCACCGCGTCAGCCGCTCCGTTGTCCTGCGCCGGTTCGTCGACGCTCGGGAGCCGGTGCAGTTTGCGCGCTTCGTCCACCATGGCCAGCAGAGCGTCCAGCGTCTCGCTGGAGAGCCCTTCGGCGCGCAGCGCGAGCGAGCGGACCTTGGCGTCCCGCAGCGCCGTGGCCAGCCGGAGCTGGGCGTTGACACGGTCGGCGACCTCTTCGTTGAAGAAGTACTCGGGAGGTACGCCGAAGTACTCCGCCAGGACGCCGAGTTGCTCGACGGTGACGTTGTGCTTCTTGCCCGTGGCCAGCTCCCACAGATACGTGCCGGAGAGCTTTCCTCCGGTCGCCTCCCGGATCTCCTTGGCCAGTCGGGCATAGCCGGGCCTGGTGCGCTCGTCGGGATAGAGCGCGGCGATGAGGTGCGTGAGACGTTCGGATATCTTGCCCGCCAGTTGGCGGTTCGATGGCCGCTGGCGCTGGCTGTCCGTCATGGCACCTCCGTGGCTGAACGCGTCACCCCGCAAACGGGAAGACGCCCCCGTCCGCTGCAGCGGATGCAGTCTAGTGCCGCGCGGCGCTCTGCGTCCGCCGCCATTGACAAGCCGTGCCAGCTTCAGCGTAGGATCCGTGTTGTGCTTGTCCGCTTTAATGTACGACGAGATCGATTGATGAGAAGGTGATCTGCTGATGGTCACCGGTGAGTTAGCCTCGTCCGTCGCTGACACGCCGCCGCTGACGATCCCCTCGGCGCTCGCACGTTCCGCTCTCAAGTGCCCCCTGTCCCCCGCACTCACCGACGGCTGCACCCGCCTGACGTACCGTCAACTCCAAGAGGAAGTCCTCGGCATCGGCCGGGTTCTGGCCCAGCGGGTGAAGACCGGTGACCGTGTGGCCCTGCAACTGCCGCGCAGCGCCGAGTACGTGGTGCTCTATCTCGCCGTCCTCTCGATCGGCGCGGCCGTCGTACCCCTCTCCCACGAGCTGAGCGAGGCGGAGACCGTCACCGAACTCGCCACCTGTGCACCGGCGTTGCTGCTGCGCGACCCGGACGTCCGCGCCGCTCGCCGCCCCTTTTCCACCGCCGGCGCCGATGGCACGGCGCCGGCTCCGGCGGTCATGGACCTAGCCGTGTGCGCTCACGCCGACGGAGACCTGGCGCGTCTGAGGTCGTCAGTGAGGCGCGCTCCCCGCGCCGGGCTGACGGGGACGCACGCCGCACCGGGCCGTCGCGCGGAGGCGGAGTCGCCCGCCGTCCTGCTCGCCACCTCGGGGTCCTTCGGCCTGCCCAAGCGCGTCGTGCTGACCCACCGCGCGCTGCTCGCCAACGCGCGGGCGCATCGTGCCTCACTCGACGCCACGGCCGACCGCGAGACGGCCCTCGCTGCCGTACCGCTGAACTTCGGCTACTGCAACACCGTTCAGTTGGTGGGTCAGTTCGACAGCGCGGGGCATGTGGTCCTGCTCGGCGGCGACTTCCTGCCCAGCCGGTTCGGCCGGCTCGTCGAGGAACACCGCGTCACCTCGACCCTGCTCGTGCCCTCCATGCTCCGGCTGCTCACCTTGGGCGACTGGCACCGGACGTACGACCTGTCCTCACTGCGGCACATCGTCTACGGCGGTGCCCCCACCCCGCCCGAGATCCTGCGCGACCTCGAACGGCGCATTCCCCAAGTGGAGTTGGTGGAGACATACGGCCAGACCGAGGCCGGACCGCGGATCACCACCATGAGGCCACGGGACCGAGCGGCCCACCCCGGATCCGTCGGACGTCCGCTCCCCGGAGTCGAAGTCACGATCCGCGACCGGGACTTCCGTCCGCTGCCCCCGGGCGCGACCGGAGAGATCGTGGTCCGGGGCCCCGGCACGATGACGGGGTACCACGCCCGGCCCGAGGAGACCGCGCGGGTGCTGCGCGGCGGCCGGCTGCTCACCGGCGACCTCGGCCGCCTCGACAAGGACGGCTTCCTGTACCTGAGCGGCAGGCTGCGCAACATCGCCATCGTCAGTGGCATGAACGTTTCCCTTGAAGAGGTGGAGGCCTGTCTGACGGCCCATCCCGCGGTGACCGAGGCCGTCTGCGGGGTACGGGCCGATGCCCGCGCGGGCGAGACGCTGGTGGCGTGGGTACGTCTCACTGTCGCTGAACAGGCCGAGGTGCTCGACGAGTTGACCGGCTTCTGCCGGGCGCGGCTCAGCGCCCACAAACTTCCGCGCCGCATCGTGGCGGTGGCGGACTTCCCCCGTACCCGCACCGGAAAGATCGACCGGTCCGCGGTGCTCGCCCGCAGCCGCGCCGCACCACCGCGGACCGACGGACCCGGCCCGGACATGCCCGAAGTCGAGGAGGTGGGCGGTTGACGACCGTGGACGAAGTGGACGCCTGGATCGTGCGGAAGCTCGCCGACATGAGCATCCCCCCGCGGGCCGCAGAGGAGATCGCGGCCCAGCAGTCCCTCACCGACGACCTCGGAGTCGACTCACTGGCCTTCATCGAGGCCCTGGTGTCCTTCGAGGAGGAGTTCGGAGTACGGCTCGACGAGGAACGGCTGCTGCTCTCCTCGTACGCCAGAGTGCAGGACCTCATCGACCATCTGCGCGCCAGTCGCGCCCGTTGACGACCGGCCGGGCGGCCCCCGGCAGAGCGGAGCACTCAGTGGAACCGGATACTTATCTCACGGCCCTGGTCGACGCGGCGCGCGGACTCGACGTGGACGACGTGACCGCGGCCGTCGACCGGATCGCGGCGGCCCGGGCCCGGGGCGCCACCGTCTTCGTGGCGGGCAACGGTGGCAGTGCGGCCACCGCATCCCACATGGCGTGCGACCTGGCGAAGACGGCCACACCGGGCCTGTCGGCGGGGTTACGGGTCGTGCCGCTGCTCGACACCTCGGTGCTGACCGCCTGGGCCAACGACGTCTCCTACGAAGCCGTCTTCGCCGCGCAGCTCGCCACGCAGGCCAGGGCCGGCGACCTGCTCGTCGCGATCAGCGCGAGCGGTAACTCACCCAACATCGTCCAGGCACTGACCACCGCGCGCGCCCACCGCGTGGAGACGATCGCGCTCGTCGGCTTCGACGGCGGTACGGCGCGTTCCCTGGCGGACGTCGTGATCACGGTGCCCGCCGACCACTACGGGGTCGTCGAGGACATGCATCTCGCCGTCAACCACATGATCACCGAAGGGCTCGGCGCCCGTCCCGGCTCCCGCACCGTCGGCGGACCGCCCGCGGTGCGTGCGAGCCTCCCGCCGGTCGTAGGGCGTCCGACGTGACGGGGGCGACGGATGTCTGGGACGAGCGGGCCGGACGGCCCGGGCTGCACGCGGTGCTCTCCCGCCGCTGGTCCCCCCAGCAGTGCGACCGGGTCGACCGCGAGCAGAAGGCGCTGATCGACCGGCTGCTGCCGGACCTGGGCGCCGACCGGGTGCTCGACCTCGGCTGCGGAGTCGGACGGCTGACTGCCTGGCTCGGCGACCGGGCCCGCTGGACGGTGGGCGTCGACCGGTCCGCGGAGATGGTGCGCCGGGCGACGCGCGCACTCGACGGGAAACCGGCCCAGGCGGTACGCGCCGGAATCGACCGGCTCCCCTTCGAAGGCGGCTCCTTCGACACCGTCCTCGCGGTCTTCACGCTCCAGCACCTCACGGACGAGGAGGTGTTCCTGGCCGCCGTACGCGAGATGACCCGGGTGGTGGTGGAGCGGGGCGGACGACTCCTCGTCGTGGACGGCCACCATCCCGCCGCCATGGCCCGTGACGTCTCCAGCACCACCACTTCGACCGTGATCCGGCCCCTGACCGCCTACCGGGGCCTGGCGGCCGTCGCCGAGCGTACGGCCGTGGAGGAGGTGACGTACGCAGGCGACCGTTACCTCGCCCAGCTCTGGCGGACCTGACGGCCCGCCGGCGGAAGGGAGCGCCGTGCACATCTGGTTCCTCACCCCGACCTTCCCGCCCGTCCACGGCGGGTCGGAGACACAGATCTACACACTGGCGGCGGGCCTGACCCGGCGCGGACACCAGGTCGACGTACTCACCGAGCGCTATCCGGGCACGGCGGAGCGGGAGGAACTGCTCGGCGTGCGCGTGCACCGCGTGCGCACCGACTCCGCGCTCTGGGACCGGCCGGACCGGGTGCCCTGGGAGGAGCGGGTCTTCGGCCTGCTCGGTGACGCCGAACGCCTCATCGGCTCCGCTCCCGTCGACATCCTGCAGACGTTCTGCCAGGTGGGTGCCGTCCTCGGTGCCATGATGCGGGCAGCCGTCGGCTGTCCTGTCGTGGTGACGATGAACGAGACGACCCCCGAGACCGACCCGTTCGGCGCCTCCCGTTCCCGGTTCGTCTTCGGGCATCTGCCGTACGACGCGGTGGTGGCCGGCAGCCGTGCCTACCGCGAGCAGGCCATCGCCCACGGCGCGCCCCCTGCCCGGGTGCACATCGCGCGGTACGGCATCGAGACCGGCCTGTACGGCGGTGCCGACGCGCGGGAGATCGCAGACGCCCGTGCCTGGCTGGGCGTGGCGCCCGGGGAGCCCCTGGTGCTGCTGGTGGGGCGGTACAAGGAACGCAAGGGCCAGCGCGAACTCGTGGGGGCCATGGCCCGGATCGTCGAACGCCACCCTCAGGCCCGGGCCGCCCTGGTGGGCTCCCTCAACTCGGCGTCGGCCGCCTACAAGGAGCAGTTGGAGCGCGACATCGACGAGCTGGGGCTGCGCGGGCATGTGCTGCTGCGCACCTCCGACCGGCCGTTCGGCTCCATGCGCGCGCTCTACGGGGCTGCGGACGTGGTCGTCCAGCCCAGCCACGCCGAAGGTCTCGGTCTCTCCGCCATCGAGGCGGTGGCCGCGGGCCGCCCACTGGTGGCGACCGAGGTATCGGGTCTTTCGGAGGTCATGGAGTGCTGCCCCGGTACGGTCCCGGTGCCGCCACGCGACCCCGAGGCGCTGGCCCGCGCGGTCTGCGGACTGCTCGACGCCCCGGAGCGGGCCGCTGCGGCCGGCCGCCGCGCCCAGGAGGCGGCACGACGGGAGTTCGGCGCCGACGGGATGGTCGACGGATACCTGGAGGTGTACCGGCGGCTGCGGTCAGCCGCCGATCGCCGGCCCGGGGATCCGGCGCAGCTCGGGAAGCGTGCCGACGACGGACACCGTCCCGGGCGAGGCCAGGACGACACAGCCGCGCCGGTATCCGGTCTCCTCATGCGCGGGGCAGCTCGGCCACAGAACGTGGCTCTCCCCCAGAGCGGACCGACCGAGATAGTCGATTGACAGTTCGGTGTCGCCGTACACATCGAATCCGTAGCCGCTGTCGTCGGGCACTTTGAAATCGTCCACGACAATGACCGAGAGGGGCCATTTCTGAAGAATGAAGGCCACCTCGTCGCGCAAGGGAAGGTCGGCATTCCAGTGCGCGTCCAAATAGCAGATGAATACTTCCGAGGACGGCACGTATGAGCCCTTGTGCAAGATCTTCAGTGCCTCGCGAGAATCTCGGTTGATTACTTTGACTTCGGGTACATGGCGAAATTCTCGGGCCACGTACCGAGCGAAGTTCGGGTTCTTTTCGGCGGTGTAGACGGGCTTTCCCGAGACATGCCACAGAAAGCGCGTCGAGGCACCCCGGTAGCTGCCCGACTCGAAAAGCGCGGCCGGTCGCACCGCGCTGACCAGGGACCGGAACATGCGCTGCCGCGCATGCTGGCCGTTGAACGGTTCGAGCCAGGGGCCGTCGAGCCGAGGTACGTTACGGCCGATCAGCTCGGCGACCGAAGGATGCAGCGGGCGGGAAAGCGAATCGTAGCCCCTGGCCAGGAACGAGGTGGCCTGCCGGGCAATATGCTGGAGCGTCATGAAAAATTGATAAGGCAGTGCGCGCGGCGCCGTCAAGTGGGTCGGATGCGAAATAACTGAGAGCAGGTGTTGCGCGTCCGGAAGGGTCTGATGCATTGTGGAACAGGTCGCCCCGCATGCGCCTCGGAAATTTTTCTCCGCAGTGCGCCCACGCAGGCCGTCGCATGATGAACCCAAAGATTTCGAGAGGGGTGGGCATGCCATTCGTTCCGGCCGTCGAGATCGAGGTGCCCGACGACGAGCGCCGCCAGGTACTCGCCGAGGTCGACCGGCTGCTGCGCGCCGGGAAGTTCTCCCAGGGCGCCAACGTCGAGGCGTTCGAGGAGGAGTTCGCGGCGTTCACCCGGGCCCCGCACGCCGTCGCCGTCGCCAACGGCACCACCGCCCTGGAGCTGATCCTTTGCACCCTGGACGTACGCGGCCGCGAGGTCGTCGTTCCGGCGGGCACCAACTTCGCGACGTACATCGCGGCCGAACGCGCGGGAGCGACCGTACGACTGGCCGACGTCGACCCGGCGACCATGGCGCCCACGGTCGAGCAGGTGCGCGCGGCCTGCACCCCGCGTACGGCGGCGGTGACGGTCGTGCACACCGGTGGCCTGATCAGCGCCGAGACCGAGGCCGTCGCCGCCTGGTGCGAGCGGCGCGGCATCGCCCTGGTCGAGGACTGCGCACACGCCCACGGCAGCGAACGCGACGGCCGGCACGCGGGCACCTTCGGGGTCGCCGGGGCCTTCTCATTCTTCGCCACCAAGGTCATGACCACCGGCGAGGGCGGCATGGTGATCACCGGCGACCCCCGACTCGCCGAGGAGATACGCCTGTTACGCAACCTCGGCAAGCCCGAGGCGTGGGTGAGCCGGCACACCCGCCCCGGCTGGAACGCCCGGCTCCCGGAATTCGCGGCCGTTCTCGGCCGTGCCCAGCTCGCCCGACTGCCCCGGGCCCTCGCCGCCCGCCGCGAAGTCGTCGCCGGCTACGCGGACGCCCTGCGCGGACTCCCCGTCGGTGACTTCCTTGTGCCCGACCACCCCTGCAGCGGCTACAAGGCGATGCTGCTGCTCCCGTCCGGCACCGACCGCGACGCCCTCAAAGCCGTCCTGCGCCGGCGCGGCGTACAGGCGGCGGGCGAGGTGTACGCCACCCCCCTGCACCATCAGCCGTGGCTCGTCGAGCGCCACCGCGACCTCAGCCTCCCCGGAACCGAGCGCGGCTGCGCCGGCCAGCTGTGCCTGCCGATCTACCCCGGTCTGGGCGAGAAGCGGCTGACGCACGTGGTGCGGGCCCTGTCGGAGTCCCTGGCGGAGGTGGGGACGACATGACGGCCGCTTGCCGACACGGGAGCGTCCCGGCTGCCGGGTTGCCGGATGTCGTCCCTTCTGAACGGGGGCTTGGCGTCGCCTCCGTGGACGGGGGGCCGGGCGTCGTCCTGACCGACGGGAGGTCGGGCCCTGGCTCGGCCGATGGTAGGCCGGGCGTCGTTCCCGCCGCCCGGATGCCGGGCCCCGCCCTCGCCCCCGCCAACGGAAGCCCAGGCACCCCCGTCGCCGCTGGGCCCGTAACTCCTCCCGGTGAGTGCGACGGTGCCGCGGTCCCCCCGCGCGCCGCGTTCCGTACGCCGTGGCTCGTCGTCCGGGAGGCGCGGGTGCCCGAGGTCGGCGGGAGCGAGCGCAGTTGGTACTACCTGGACCACCCGGGCTGTGCCCTGGTGCTGCCCGTCACCGCCGACGGAACCCTGCTGCTGATCCGGTCCTGGCGGATCGCGGTGCGCCAGTGGTGCCTGGAGGCGCCGGCCGGACGGTGCGAGCCGGACGAGAGCCCCGAGGAGACGGCCCGCCGCGAACTGGCCGAGGAGACCGGCGCCCGCGCCGGCTTCCTGCACCCCCTGGGCACCGTCTGGCCCTCCAGCGGCTCCTCCAACGAACAGGTCCACCTCTTCCTGGCCGCCGACGTCAGCCCCGGACAACCACGCCTCGACGACGGCGAAGCCATCCGCCCCTGCCCCCTCCCGGTGACCGAGGCCCTGGCCCTCGCCACCACGGGAGAGCTCCAGGACGGCCCCACCGCACTGGCCCTCCTGCGCGCCCACCACCGCGGACTCCTGTCCGCCGACAGCCCGTCGAGGGCCGGGGAGCCGCGATGACACCGCACGACGTGCGCGCCGCCGCGTCCGGCCGGCACCGCACCGGGCTCCAAGTCGCCGTCCTGGCAGGCGGAAAGGCCACCCGGCTCGGCGAACTGACCATCCGCAGGCCGAAGATCCTGATGCCCGTCGCCGGCCGCCCGTTCCTCGATCTGCTCCTCGCCCCGCTGCTGGACGCCGGGCTGCGCCGCTTCCACTTCTGCCTCGGCCACCTCGCCCAGCCGGTGCTCGACCGGCTGGACCGGTTGCCCGCGCCCATCGAGGTGACCGCCCACGTCGACACGTCCCCGCGCGGCACCGCGGGAGCACTGCGGGCCGCCGTGCCGCACCTGGACGACGTGTTCCTGCTCGTCCTGGGCGACACCCTGCTCGACATCCCCTACGCCGACGCCGCCCGCTGGCTCGGCCCCCGGGACGAGGCCGCCATGGTCCTCACCTCCGCGGCCACCGGTGTACGCCCCAACACCCGTGTCCACGACGGCAGGGTGACCCGCTACGACAAGGACGCCGCCCAAGACCCCGACACCCTCTGGACCGACACCGGCGTGTGCGTGCTGCGCCGCGACGCCCTGCGGCACCTGGAACCGCACCGGGACCCGGTGGACCTCGGGGTGCTGTTCCGCGCCCTCGTCAGGCGCCGTGCGCTCGGCGCCCACCTGGTCGCCGAGCCCTTCACCGACATCGGCACACCCGAACGCTACGCCCGCTTCCGAAGCCGACACGAACACCCCGTTCCCTGACCGGAACCGCTCCCGCCCGCCCGGAGCCCCGGCCGGGCCCCGACGTACTGTCCGCCGATCCCCGCGACCCGAGGAGTCGCCGTGCGCATACTGCTGGTCGAACCCGCCGTCTACACCCCCGACGGCCTGGACAAACAGGAGATGCGGCCCACACAGCTGATCTCCCTCACCCTGCCCTACCTGGCCGCGATGGTCCCGCCCGACTGGGACGTCGACCTGGTCTACGAGGTGTGCGAGGACCTGGAGCGGGACTACGACCTCCCCTCCTACGACATCGTCGGCATCACCACCCAGACCATTCAGCTCAAACGCACCCTGGAACTCGCCCGCACCATCCGCAGGCTCGGTCCCCGCGTCGTCGTCGGCGGCCCCGCCACCATCGAGGACAACCACAGCCTGGTGCCGGTGATCCGCCGTTTCGCCGACTCGGTCGTCGTGGGCGAGGCCGACGTCCTGTGGCAGCACCTGCTCGCCGACCTGGCCCACGGCGAACTCAAGGAGACGTACCAGAGCGACGAGATGGTGCCCATGACGGGCCATCCGCTGCCCCGGTTCGACCTGGTCGACTTCAGCAAGATCGAGCAGCCGCACGTACTGCCCTCGTTCACCGCGCGGGGCTGCCCGCGCAGGTGCACCTTCTGCAGCGAGTTCCTCTACAGCAAGTGGCGCTACCGCCCCGTCGACGACGTGCACGCGGAACTCCTCGCCTACCGCGACCGGTTCCACATCCCCCGCGTGGTCTTTCGCGACGACGACTTCCTCGTCTTCCCCAAGCGCTCCAAGGAACTCCTCGGCCGCCTCGCGGGCGAGGGCATCGAATGGGGCTGCCAGACCGACTTCAACCTCGCCCGCCATCCCGACGTCGTCCAGGCGGCGCTCGACGGGGGCATGCGCGTGGTCTCCTTCGGGGTGGAGAGCGTGCGGGAGAAGAACCGCGTCTTCACCGAGAAGACCTTCTTCACGATCCCGGAGGCCGAGGAACTGCTCCTTCGCCTGCACGAAGCGGGAGTGGAGACCCAGGTCAACGTCATCTTCGGGTTCGACTGGGACGACCCGGACGTCTTCGACGAGACCTACGAGTTCGCCATGCGCACCAAGGTCTCCCGCCTGTTCCTGAGCATCCTCTACCCCATCCCCGGCACGCCCCTGTACGAGCACCTGGGCCGGGAGGGACGGCTGCTGGAGAAGCGGCCCCAGGGCATCGACGACCCCCTGGCCGTGACCTTCACCCCCAAGCTGCTGACGGCGGATCAGCTCGTCGAGGGTTATCTCGACGTCGAGCGGCGCTTCGCCGAGGCGGACCTGACCGGCCGCACCTACTGGCTGGGCAAGGACCTGGTCGTCGTCTGAACGAAAGAGCCCGATGACAGCCGTGGAACGGAGTGCGCGGTGACCATCCCGCCGGACATCAGCGTGGTCGTGCCGACCCGCGACCAGGCGGCACGCCTGGACGCGACGCTGCACGCCTTCGCCCGCCAGGACGCCCCGCCGGGCTCCTGGGAACTCGTCGTCGTCGACGACGGGTCGACCGACACCACCGCCGACGTACTGCGGGCCGCCGGGGAACGGCTGCCGCTGCGCGCGGAGCACGCCCCCGCGCGGGGCCGCGCCGCCGCCAGGAACACCGGAACGCGGATCAGCCGGGGAGCGGTGGTCGTCTTCTGCGACGGGGACCGCGCACCGGTGCCCGGCTTCGTACGCGCCCATGCCCGCGCCCACGACGGCGGGCGAGACCGCGTCGTGGTCGGGGACGTCAAGGAGATGTACGTCAGCTCCTTCGAGGAACGCCTCTTCGAGGTCAAGGAGCAACTCGCCACCGACGGGGAGGCGCTGCGCCGACGGTCGCGTACCCCCGCGTTCGTCAAGAAGGTCTGCGCCGTCTACGACGAGACGGGGCGCACCACCTCACCGGTGCGCTGGCTCAGCTTCCTGTCCGGCAACGTCTCACTGCGCCGGGAGCTCTTCGACCGAGCGGGCGGATTCGACGAGGACTTCACCCGGTGGGGCCTGGAACATCTGGAACTCGGGCACCGCCTCGTCACGCTCGGAGCCGAGTTCCGGCACTGCGCCGCCGCCCGTAACGACCACTTCGCGCACGGCAGACCGGCCGGTTTCTACCGCGAGGCGCTGGAGCGCTCGGCCGCGCACTTCGAGCGCAAGCATCCCGGGGTTCCGGCGGAGCTGCTGCTCGGCCTGACGCTGGACGGGATGTCCGTCACGGAGTTCGAGGAGTCCCTGCGGGCATCGGCCCGGCGGACCCGACGGGGGGAGCGGTGGGCATGCGGCCGCGGCTGAGCCAGTACTTCCTGACGGCGCGCGGACCCGCCGACCCGGTCTGCGTGGTGCGCCACCAGCACGACGGCGCCGCCCCCACCGTCGTGCTGCTGACCGGACTCGCCATCGGGATGAGCGAGCCGCGCTACCTGTGGTCGATCCTCGCCCGCCGGCTGCGTCGCCGCGGCGTGAACGTCCTGCAGTACGACCACCCCGGTCACGCCGACAGCGCCGCCACCGGCCGCCCGGCGACCTGGTCCGGGGCACGGGCCGCCGCGCGAGCCGTGGTCGCCCATGCCCGGCAGACCGGTGCCGGCCCGGTGTCCGTGATCGGCTACGGCCTCGGCAACGTGCTCGCCGCCGAGTTGCTGACGGCCGGTGAGAGCGCCGCCGGCGTGCTCGTCTGCCCCGATCTGGCGCTGTGGCGGTCCGGCCCACGGGCCCCGCGGGAACTCGCCGCTCTCCGCACGCGCGGCCGGGCGGCCCCCGACGAACTCCAGGACAGCACGGTCGCGGCGGCCCTGCTCGACGCGGCCGTCGGCGAGCCCTATCAGCCGCCGCAGCCCGCGGGGCCGGTCGACGCCGGGCTGCTCGCGGACGCGTCCGCAGCCGCCGGCCCGGCGTTCGCCGCGCTGCGCGGCACCCGCACGCTGGTCGTCGCGGCCGCGGAGGAGGACGGGTCCTGGGCCCGCGACACCGGACTGCCCCTGCGCGAGATCAGCCACCGGCCGACCAAGTGGGCTCCGAGCTGGCACTGGGAACACGAGCCGCGCGAGACCGTCATGACAGCAGCGGAGCACTTCCTGACGGGCAGGGCCCCTACGCCGACGGGTGGTGCGGACGGTGTCCGGGACGCGCCCGCGGATCCCCCGCCCGTCGGCGCGGGCCGTACCCCGGGTGTACACACGGACCACCCTGTTCCGGCCGCCGAGGACCACCCCCCGCCCTTCGGTACCTCGGCCCCGGGCCCGTACACCGGCCGGACGGCGGACTCGGTTCCCGGCCCCGGGACATCCGTCATCAGCTCCGCGCACCTCACCTCCGAAGGCGACGAACTGCTCGGCATCCTGCACGCGCCCGACGCCGGTCCCGGCCCCTGGCCCGTGTGCCTTGTCTACGAACCGGGCAACCCCGGGCAGCGCGTGGACATCCACGAGTGCGGCACTCTCCTGGCCCACGCCGGGGCCAGGCACGGCGTGCCCGTCTTCCGGTACGACAGTCGGGGCACAGGAGTGAGCGACGGCTGCTTCACGCACACCACCTGGAGCCGCCGCCTGACGGACCTGGGCGCGGCCGTCGACCGGCTGCGCGCACAGGGAGTGGCCGAACGTTTCGTCGTGGTGGGCAACAGCGCGGGCGCCCGGCTCGCCGCGATGGCCGCCCACCACCTGCCGGCCGTCACCGGAGCCGTCCTGTGGGGACCGATCCTCAGCGAGGAAGGTGACGGGCCCGCGCCCCGCCTGCAGCGCGTCGACGGCACCCTCGCCGCCGCCTGGTGCGGCCTGTGGCTCGGCGTCGCCTACACCCGCGACGACCGCGGCCGTGACTACCCCGGACTGCTGCGGGAGAGCGGAGTACCGGTGTTCGTCGTCTACGGGTCCGAGGAACTGGAGCACCCCGACACCACCACCCGCCTCCTCCTCGACGAGACCGACCGGCGCCCCGACTGGACGCTGCACATCGTCGACGGCAGCCACGGCTTCTCGGCGAACGGCCTGGCCGCCGCCGTACGGGCCACGATCACGTGGACGACCGCCGCCCTCGGCCCCACCGACGGCCGGCAACCCTGCATCACCCCACTCATGCCAGCACCCCTCATGGCCTCACCCGTGTCGGAGGATCCCGCCCATGACCGATGAACGCCCCGGCCGGCCCGCCCGGCAGAGCAGCGGACGCGACCCCGCAGACCGGCGCGGCGGCGAGCCGGACCGCCCCGCGGGGCGGCGCGAACGGCGCTCCAGGACCGAGCCGACGCCGGCCCAGGAGACTCCCCGTGCCCAGCGCGTCACCGACCGCACGCGCCCTGCGCAGTGGCGGCGGCCACCCCTGCGTATCGAGCAGAGCGAGTGCATCAGCTGCGACGCCTGTGTAGAGGCATGCCCGTCCCAGTTCGGCGCAGTCTTCAACCTCGGCCACGGCATGGCCATCCTGCCCGAACTCTGCTCCGGCTGCGGCAAGTGCCTGCCCCCGGTCTGCCCCGTCGACTGCATCTACCCGGACGAGACATGGCAGCCCGCTCGCGAGGAGTGGTGGGAGGAGCCGTTCGGCCCGGAGGACCCCTACGTCCTCCCGGACGGCACCCGCCGTCCCCCCGTGCAGCCGACCCGTATCCGCCGCTGGTGAGCGCGGCCGGACAGCAAGGAGCCGAACATGGGCGACGCAGCCGCCGTGGTGAAGGCGTACGACATACGAGGCATCGTGGACGACGAACTCGACGAGGACCTAGTCGAGACGTTCGGGGCGCGCTTCGCGCGCCTGGTGCCGGAGGGCGAAGTGATCGTCGGGCACGACATGCGCCGTTCTTCGCCACGGCTCACCCGGGCCTTCGTCCGGGGCGTGCTCGGCCAGGGCAGCGACGTCGTACGCATCGGCCTGGCCAGCACCGACATGCTCTCCTACGCCTCGGCGGCCCTGGGCCGTCCCGGCGCAATGATCACCGCGAGTCACAACCCGCCCCACTACAACGGCATCAAGCTGTGCCGCGCGCACGCCGAACCCGTCGGATGGAACACCGGACTGCGCACCTTGCCGGACGTGGCGCGCGCCCCAGCGCCCGCGCGCACGGCGGGTACTGGAACCGTCCGGGACCATTCGGTGCTCGCCGGCCATCGGGACCACCTGCTCGCCCTCGCTGCACCGGCCACGGCGCCCGCGCGGCGGATCACCGCCGTGGTCGAGGCGGGCGGCGGCATGGCCGGACTCACCGTACCCGCCGTCCTCGGCGCGCTGCCCGTCGACGTCGTCCCGATGAACTTCGCCGTGGACGGCGCCTTCCCGCAGCCTGACGCCGACCCCATGAAACCCGGCTGCACCGCGGCCCTGCGCACCCGCGTCCGCGCGAACCGTGCCGACGTGGGCTTCGCCTTCGACGGCGACGCGGACCGCTGCGTGGTGGTCCACGAGCGTGGCGAGACGGTCCCCCCGAGCGCCATCGGCGTGCTCCTCGCCGAGCGTGCCCTCTCCGCCGAGCCCGGCGCCACGGTCGTGCACAGCGCTGTCACCTCCCAGTCCCTGCCCGACGCGGTGACCGCGCTCGGCGGCCGTTCGGCGCGCTCCCGGGCCGGCCACTCCTGCATGGAGCGGGAGATGGCGCGCAGCCGAGCCGTGCTCGGTGTCGAACACTCTGGGCACTACTACTTCCGGGACTTCTGGAACGCGGACTCCGGTCTCCTCGCGGCACTGCACGTCCTGGCCGCCATGGCGGAGAGCACCGGCACGGTGTCCCACCTCGTACGCCCCCGCACGGGCCGCACCACCCTGCCGGAGACCGCGATGCGGGTCACCGACCCCGACGAGCGGCTGCGCGCGGTCGCCCTAGCCGTCGAAGGCCGCCCGGACACCACCTGCGACTGGCTCGACGGGCTCACGGCCCGCCGCGGCGACGGCGCCTGGTTCAACCTCAGGCCCTCCCACACCGAGAGCCGTGGCCTGCTGCGGCTCAACGTGGAGGCTCCCGACGCGGAAACCGCCCAGTACCTGCGCGCCGATGTCCTCGGCCTCGTCCAGTCCGCATCCCCCGCCCCGTCCGACCCGCCACACGCCCCCGCGGCTCCGGCGCACTGAAGGAGAGGGACCCACCATGACCACCCACGACCCCGCCCCGCAGGCGGAGACGCCGCAGGACGACGAGCAGACGGCCCGTCTGTGGCAACTGGCCTTCGGCTCCATGCCCGCCCAGATCATCCACGCCGCAGTCCGTCTCGGCCTGCCCGACGCCCTGGCCGACGGCCCCCGCACCTGCGCCGAACTCGCGCGCAGCAGCGGCGCCGACGAGATGTCGCTGCGTCGCCTGCTGCGCGGCATGGACGGCGCCGGCATCGTCGCCCCGGCGGGCCCCGACCGCTACGCCCTCACGCCGATGGGCCGTCCGCTCCGCTCGGACGTACCGGATTCGCTGTGCGCCATGGTGCTGCTCTTCGCCGGTGAGGCCATGTGGCGAAGCTGGGGCGACCTCGCCGAGACCGTCCGCACGGGCCGCAACGGCTTCGAACGCATCCACGGGGTGCCCTACTTCACGTACTACGCCCAACGTCCCGAGGACTACGCGGTGTTCAACTCGGCGATGGGTGAGGACACCAAGGCCGTGGGCCCCGCCCTCGCCCAGGGCTACGACTTCTCCTGGTGCAAGACCGTCGTGGACGTCGGCGGAGGCAACGGAGCCCTGCTCAGCTGCGTGCTCGCCGCCCACCCCGGCCTCCAGGGCATCGTGTTCGACCGGCCGGAAGGAATGGCACAGGCGGGACGGCTGCTCGCCGAGGCCGGTGTCGCCGACCGCTGCACGGCCGTCGCCGGGGACGCCTTCGAAGAGGTGGTGCGCGGCGGCGATCTGTACCTGATGAAGAGCGTCCTGCACGACTGGGACGACGAACGGGTCGGCACACTCCTGCGCAACTGCCGTGATGTCATCCCCGACGACGGCCGGATCCTCGTGATGGAGCCGCTGATGCCGATGGGGACCGACGACCTCGGGCCCGCCCACGGCATCGTCACCACTGACATGGATCTGCTGGTGACCACGCGCGGACGCGTACGCACCGAGGCCGAGTTCGCTCAGCTGTTCACGTCTGCCGGGTTCCGGCACACGATGACGCGGAAGCTGGCCGACCACGGCTACCTCGAAGCCCACTACCACAGCGTCGTCGAGGGCGTACCCGCCTGACCACACCCAGCCCCGTACATCCGAGAAAGGACCCGGATCCGCATGACCGAAACCGGAAACCGTGCCCCCTACGGCGGCCCCTCGCCCGCCGACTACGCGCTCACCGTGCAGCGCGCCGCCGCCGCGGCGATCGCCACCACCAACGGAGCCTCCCCTCAGGACGCGCGGGCGGCGGGGGCGACCACCGCGCGGCTGTGGCGGCCGATCGTCGGCGGCGCCTTCGCCGAACCCGGCGCCGCGGCACCGCGCTGGCGGCTTCCCGCCCACCTCGACTCCGACGTCGGCGCCCTCCAGATCGACGGTGACGACACCATCATCCGGCCCGAGATCGCCGAGACCCGCCGCTGGGAGGCCGACGAGGACGCCGCGATCCGCAAGACCGTCACCGCCGGCACCACTGTCCTCGACATCGGCGCGCACATCGGCTACTTCAGCCTCCTGATGTCCCAGCTCGTGCAGTCCCACGGCCGGGTCATCTCCATCGAGGCCGACGCCTGGAACCACCAGCTGCTCGTGCAGAACCTGCTGCGCAACGGCGCCTCCAACGTCACCCCGGTGTTCGCCGCGGCCGGCGACCGGCCCGGCATCGCCCACCTGCGCCGGGACAAGGAGGGCAACACCGGCGACCACCGGGTCCTCGACCAGCCGAGCGAACTCGGCCACCCCGTACCGGTGATTGCCCTGGACGACATCCTCGACGACGTGCCCGGGATCGACTTCGTCAAGGTGGACCTCCAGGGCGGCGACCACCTCGCGATCCTCGGAATGCGGCGCACGCTGCACCGCTGCCGCCCCCGGATGCTGGTCGAGTTCTGGCCGCCGGGCATCCGCGAGCGCGGCGCGGACCCCGTGGAGGTGCTGCGGGTCTACTCCTCGCTCGGCTTCACCCGCGACATCGTCGACGACCTGGACATCGACCCGGGCCTGCCGGACGAGGAGTTCGTCAAGGCCGCGCAGAGCACGGAACGAGAGTTCGTGAACCTGTTCCTGACCCCTGGGCCCCGGTGACCGCCACGCGCCGCAAGTGACCACCGCGGCCCGTGGCGGTCACGTCCGGTGCCCTTCGGCCCCGGCCCGGGACCGAAGGTGGAGAGGAGCCACCATGAGCACCGCACAGCCCCGCGCCTCCGCCACACCTCCCGGCCCCGCCCGGCCTCGCCCCCCGAGGAGCGCAACAGCGCACCCCCCGGCGCTGCTCCTGGACTCCGGGGGCGTCCTGATCCTGCTCGACGGCGAGGTCATCGCCCACTACGGCAAGCGGTTCGGGCTGCGCATCGATCCCGGCACCGCACGCCGCGCCGTCGCTCTCGCGGCCCGCGACCGCGACCTGGAGAGCGAGCCGGACACCGGCCCGCTCTCGTTCGCCCTCCGGTGGTCCACCCACGCCGGATGCCCACCCGACGCCGCCGAATCGCTGTGGCGGGCAGTCCGGCACGAGGTGGACGACACGGTGCTGTGGAGCGTCGTCAACCCCGAGGCCGTGCCGTTCCTGGACGCCCTGCCCCGGCGCGTCCAGCGCTACGTCGTCAGCAACGCCGACGGCCACGCCCACGCCGAACTGGCGCGGGCCGGACTGCTCGACCGCCTCGACGGCGTCCTCGACTCGTACGCCGTCGGCATCGCCAAACCCGACCCCAGGATCTTCCGGATGGCGGCCGTCGCCCTGGGCCGGCCCCTGGACCAGTGCCGCTATGTCGGCGACACCCTCGACGGAGCCCCACCGCACCTGCCCCCCACGATCCTCTACGACCCGCTGGGCATCTACCCGGACGACACCGTGCGCTACACCCGCATCCGCAGCCTGTCCCAACTCCTCGACGCCGTCCGCTGAGACACCAAGAACCGGCGCCACCCCCGCCCGGTCCACCACCGCACCCTCACCCGACCAGTCACGGAAGGCCAGGACATGGACGTACCAGACGTACCAGACGTACCAGAGGACATCCCCGGCGACGTACCGCACGCCGTGGTCACCGGAGCCGCCGGATTCATCGGATCGCACCTCGTGACGAAGCTGCTGACCGGACCCTGCCACGTGACCGCCGTGGACGTCGTCCCGTGGTCGGCGGCGCACCGGCTGCGCGGCGCCGGCCCCGACCCGCGTCTGCGCTACCACGAGGCCGACCTGCGGGACACCCGGACGCTGCGCGGGCTCACGGGCGGCGCCCGCTGGGTCTTCCACCTGGGTGCCAACACCGAGAACCGCTCCTGGGCCCAGTCCGGCCGCGCCGATCTGGACACCACCGTGGCCGGCACGGTGGCCCTCCTCGAAGCGCTCGCCGAACACCCGCCGCGGTGCGTGGTGATGGCCTCCAGCCAACTCGTCTACGGCGACCAGGACGGCCCCGGCACACCACCGGACGGGACTGCGTCGCCGGCGCGCCCGCCGCGCCCGACGACCCGGTTCGGCGCGGGCAAGGCCGCGGCCGAGGCGTTCCTGTGCGCCGCCGCCCACGAGACGGGATTCCGCGCGGTGGCCGCGCGGCTCTCCAACATCGTGGGCGCGGGCATGCGGCGCGGCATCGTGCACGACTTCGTCGGCCGGCTGCGACAGGACTCCGGCCGGCTCACCGTCCTCGGCGACGGCAGCCAGACCCGCAGCTACCTCCACGTCTCCGACTGCGTGACGGCCCTGACGACACTCGCCGAGGCGCCGGGCGAGGCGCGCTACGCCGTCCCGCAGGCGTTCGAGGCGTACGACGTGTGCAACACCGACACCACCCCGGCCGCCGACGTCGCCCGCATCGCCGTCGCCGAATTCCCGGGCGCCGACAGCGAGATCGCCTACGGCACCGGGGAGCGCGGCTGGCGGGGCGACATTCCCACCGTACGGGTCAGCCCCGGGCGGCTGCTCGGCCTCGGCTGGCGGCCCCGGCTGACCTCGGCCGCCGCCGTCCGCACCGCGGTCCGGGAACTCATCGCCGAGAGCACCCCCGCGCCCACCGCCGACCCGGAATCCGGCCGGCCCGGGACGTCCGCCCTGCTGAGGCCGGGCCATGGCTGACCTCCGACCACGGCGCCCGGCACGCGCGGCGCCGCTCCAGGCGGTGCTCCTCGACCGCGACGGCGTCCTCAACGTCAACCGCCCCGACCACGTGACCCGCGCCGACCAGTGGCGGTGGCTGCCCGACGCGCTCGACGCCTGCGCGCGTCTCACGGAACTCGGCCTGCGCCTGGCCGTGGTGACGAACCAGTCGGCCATCGGCAGCGGCCTGCTCACCGAGCACGAACTCGGCCGCATCCACGACCGCATGGCCGAGGACTTGGCGGCCGTCGGCGTGCCCCGCCCGGTGATCCGCCACTGCCCGCACCGGCCCGACGTCCGCTGCCCCTGCCGCAAACCCCGCCCGGGGCTCCTCACGGGCGCCCTGGCCCACCTGGGAGTTGCCCCGTCCCGGGCGCTGCTCGTGGGCGACCACGACACCGACCTGATGGCCGCCGGTGCGGCGGGCTGCTGCTCGGTCCACGTCCGCAGCGGACGCGGCGGACCACCCGCCCGGCACCCCGGCTGCCTGGGCAGCGTCCCCACGCTCGCCGAGGCGGCCGAACTGATCGCGACACTCGCCACGGTCGACTGGCGGCCGCCGCTGGCCCGTCCCGGGGACGAGCATCCGCCTGCCGCCCGGCCGAAGGAAGGAGCCAGACCGTGAAACGCGCACTGATCACCGGCATCACGGGCCAGGACGGCTCCTACCTCGCCGAACACCTCCTGGAACTCGGGTACGAGGTGTGGGGCCTGGTCCGCGGCCAGGCCAACCCGCACCGCCGTCGCATCCAGCGGATCGCCGCCGCACTGCGGTTCATGGAGGGCGATCTGCTCGACCAGAGCAGCCTGGTCGCCGCCGTCGACCAGGTACAGCCCGACGAGGTCTACAACCTCGCGGCCATCTCCTACGTCCCGCTGTCCTGGCAGCAGGCAGAACTCACCGGCGAGGTCACCGGCATGGGCGTGCTGCGCATCCTGGAGGCCATCCGCATCGTCAGCGGCATCGGCAAGTCCGGCGCCGCCCCGGTCGGCACCATACGCTTCTACCAGGCGTCGTCCTCCGAGATGTTCGGCAAGGTCACCGCGGTACCCCAGAACGAGGACACCCCTCCACGGCCCCGCAGCCCCTACGGCGTCGCCAAGACGTACGGACACCTCATCACCCGCAACTACCGTGAGTCCTTCGACATGTTCACCACCGCCGGGATCCTCTTCAACCACGAGTCCCCGCGGCGCGGACGGGAGTTCGTCACCCGCAAGATTTCCCGGGCGGCCGCCAGGATCAGCCTCGGCCTGCAGGACGAACTGCGCCTCGGCAACCTCGACGCCGTACGCGACTGGGGCTTCGCCGGGGACTACGTACGCGCCATGCGGCTGATGCTCGCCCAGCCGGAACCCGGCGAGTACGTCGTGGGCACCGGGCACATGCACTCCGTGCGCGACGCGGTGCGCATCGCCTTCCAGACGGTGGACCTGGACTGGCGGGAGTACGTCGTCAGCGACCCCCGCCTGGTCCGCCCCGCCGAGGTGGACCTGCTGTGCGCCGACCCGAAGAAGGCCCGCACCCAGCTCGGCTGGGAGCCCCGGGTCGGCTTCGAGCAGCTGATCCGGATGATGGTCGAGGCCGACCTGGAACGGGCGCGCAGCGAGCTGCGCCACTCCTCGGCACCGAGGGACGTCCATGACTGGTGAACCCGGGCCGCTGCCGCCGGGCGCGCCGGGGAGGAGCCGGCCACCGTCCCTGACGGTGCTGTGCTTCCCCGCCTCGCTCGTGGCCCTGGCCCGCCACCGCTGGTCGCGCCCGCGGCCCCGCACGGCACGCCCCGCGAGCACAGCCGCGGCCCCGGACTCGGCGCCGACCCGGTAGCCACGGATGATTCCCGCCCCGATGTCGACCCGATACTGGAGCCATGGAGCACACCGTTCACCTCCCCGGCAGCGCCGATGTCCTGGCGGGCAGCCGCGGCGCGGCCCACCTGGCGGCCGAAGGCGTCTACCGCACCCTGGGCGACCGGCCCGTGCTGCGCGACATCTCCCTGACCGTCGCGGCGGGCGAGCGCATCGGCCTGATCGGTGAGAACGGCCTCGGCAAGTCCACCCTGCTGCGGATCCTCGCCCGGGGCCTGGCCCCCGACCGGGGCACCGTGCTGCGGGCCGTCACCGGCCGCGTCGGGTTCCTGCCGCAGGAGCCGGACTTCCCGGCCGACTGGGCCGTCACCGACGTACTGGACCGCGCGCACGCCGAACTCGACGCGATCACCGCACGGTTACAGGACCTCGAACAGCGCATGGCACACACCGAGGAAACCGACCCGGCCGGCCTCGACGCCCTCCTCGCCGAGTACGGCCGCGCCCAGGACGCCTTCGCCGACCGGGGCGGATGGGAGCGCGAGGCACGCACCGGGGAGGTCCTCGCCGTCTTCGGCCTCAGCGGCCTCGCGCCCGCACACCCGGTGGGGCGGCTCTCCAGCGGTCAGCGGGCCCGGCTCGCGCTCGCCGAACTCGTCCTCGCGCAGCCGTCCGCGCTGCTCCTCGACGAGCCCACCAACCATCTCGACGACCGCGCCACCGACTGGCTCACGGACTGGCTCAGCGGCTACCGCGGCCCGTGCGTCATCGCCTCCCACGACCGCTGTCTGCTCGGCGGCGCGGTCACCGCCATCGTCGATCTGGACGGCCCCCGCGGCTCGGCCGTGCGCCACGGCGGCGGCTACCACGACTACCTCGCCGAACGGCGCGCCGCCCGTGCCCGCTGGGAACGCGAGTACACGCGCTGGCGCGAGGAGACCGACCGTGTGCGGGAGCGGCTCCACCGGGCGGGCGCCGCCGGTGACCGCGGTGGCCTGATGCGGGACCGCGACAAGATGGGCTACGACCACGCGGGCGGCGGCGCCCAGGCCACCATCGCCCGCCGGACCCGGGCCGCCCGGCTCAACCTGCAACGGCTCCTGGAGCACCCTGTCCCGCGCCCGCCCGAGCCACTGCGCTTCCGGCCCCCCGCCACCGCGGCCGCGCCGGACGACGCCGCGGCCCCCAGGGAGCAGCCGGAGCGCACCCGGCCGCCGCTGCTGAGTGCCACGGGCATCGGCTTGGCCGACGTGCTCCGCGGCGTGGACCTCGACCTCCGCGAGGGCGACCGCGCCGTCGTCGTCGGCCCCAACGGCGCGGGCAAGTCGACCCTGCTGCGGGTACTCGCGGGTGTCCTGCCCGCCCACCGCGGTACCGTCACCCTGCGGGACGGAGCGTGGGTGGGATACCTGCCGCAGGAGACGGTGTACGAGGACGGCCACCGCACTCTCCTGGAGGTCTACGCACAACGCCGGGCCCTCGACCACGAGAGCGCGCACGCCGAACTCGGCCGCTTCGGGCTCTTCCGGCGCGGTGACCTCGCGGTGCCGGTGGACCGGCTGTCGACGGGCCAGCGCCGCCGCCTGGGCATCGCGGAGCTGTTCGCCGCCCGCCCGGACCTCCTGCTGCTCGACGAGCCCACCAATCACCTCAGCCTGCCTTTGGTGGAGCAACTACAGGAGGCGATCGAGGAGTTCATCGGCCCGATCGTCCTGGTCACCCATGACCGCGCCCTGCGCGAACGCTACGCGGACAGCGTACTCGAACTGACGGACGGCCGTCTGCGCCGCCCCGGCTGAGCAGCCCGCGCATGGGGCGGCGCCCCCGTCAGCCGCGTGCCGGCGCCGGGATCTCCGCGACCACGCCGTCCTCCGGACGCAGCCATCGGGTCACACCGATCGCGTGCAGGAACGTCTCGTCGTGGCCGAAGACGAACGCGCCCTCGAAGGCGTGAAGGACGTTCGCCGGACCGGCGGTCGCCGGCCTCGGCCCACCATGATCGTGGCCACCACGCACCCCGCCGATGTTCGGCTTCGCCGCTTCAGCAGGGGGTCAAGGTCCCGGTATTCGCCGGGCAGGTGGTAGTCCACGGCGCCGATGGCGTCCTCGTAGCTGTGGACCTCTTCCGAGATTCTTGCGTCGGAGGGCCGGTCGAGACCGGGATGCGGTTCCCGGGTGGCGGCTGCCCTGAACTCTGCCAGGGTGCCTGGTGAGCGGCGAGCTGAAGCCGTCCGCATCGGACCGGCGCAACCGCCGCTCCGTGAACGGAGCGATCGTCCTGCACGTTCCCGTCGACGCGATCAAATCCAAGTACACCCCCTACATGGCACGAGGAAAACCTGCTTGCCAGAACTCGCTCGTGAACGAGTCCGACCATGTCATTGTCGGCAAATTCGCCATCGAGTACAGGGGCGTTGTCCAGTACTACCTGATGGCCAGTGACGTCTTCCGGCTTCACCGGCTGCGCTGGGTCATGGAGACTTCCATGCTCCGAACTGTGGCGCGGAAGCATGGCTCCACGGTGTCGAAGATGGCGGCCCGCTTCAAGGCCAAGATCCAGACGCCCTACGGGCCACGCACTTGTTTCGAGGCTCGCATGCCACGGGACAACAGGAAGGAACTGGTGGTCCGATTCGGAGGGATTCCCCTCGAACGGCAGAAGACGGCGGAGCTGACCGACCGTCTGACCGGTCCCGTCCATCCCCACAAGGAGTTGATCCGTCGGCTCCAGGGAAATCGGTGCGAAGTCTGCGAGCAGGCTGGTGAGGTGGAGGTTCACCACATCAGGTCACTCAACGACCTCAGCCGACTGGACGGGCAGCCCGCCGATTGGATGAACCTGACGGCCAGGCGCCGGCGCAAGGCCCTCGTGGTCTGCGGCGCCTGTCACGAGCACATCCACACCGGGAAGCTGAACACGGCGCTCACGCAGTAGTCACTGGAGAGCCGGATGCCCGGCCGGGCCCGTCCGGTTCGGTGGGAGGCCGAGCGGAAAAGGCCCTGCGCAACAGGGACCTCGCCGCTCGGCCGACCCTACCCGCACCCTGCTGGACGAATGGGCCTACGCCCGCCCCTACCGATCAGAGCAGGAACGACGGGACGCCTTCCCCCACTGGCTGCACACCTACAATCACCACCGCGGACACACCGCGCTGAAAGGCCAACCACCCGCCAGCCGCGTCCCCAACCTCTCAGGGCAATACACCTAGCCAACTCCCCCCGGCCCCCGCCCCCCGGGACTTCACCGCATACCTGCACACCGCCCAAGGCGAAGCGTGACGCCGACGCTCGCTTTTGCCGACAAGCAGGCTGCGGCGAGAGCGGATCACGCCGGGAGGCGCGTAACAGGCACGTATCGGGGGCGCGATTCACGAGGCCGACGGTCGCTGCTGATGATCCAGCTTGATCGGTGCTTAGAGACACTGGCTCACTCCGTGACGAAGTCGGCCATCATCGCCATGTCCTCGTGCTCAAGGTTGTGGCAGTGCAGCAGAAACCGCCCCGGGTAGTCGGTGAAGCGCGTGACGATTTCCACGGACTCGGCGGGACGCAGATCCACGGTGTCCTTCCAGCCCGCGTCGTACGGGCCAGGCGGCCGGCCGTTGCGGGCGGTCACCTGGAAGTGGTTCAGGTGCAGGTGGACGGGGTGGTGGAAGTCGGTGACGAACCGCCACACCTCGGTGGTGCCGAGGCGGACGGTGGCCAGCGGCCTGCCTGGCTCGTAGGGGCGGCCGTTGATGGTCCATCCGGATCCGGCCCGCCGCTGGAAGTGGAAGGTACGGGTCGCCGCGGCCCGCTCGGGCCGCGGTGCGGGGATCGCCGAGAGCCGGTCCGGTACCCGGGAGTCGTCGGCCGGCGGCCGGGCCCCGGAGACGTCGAACCGCATGACGGCCGCCGTGCCGCCGATGCCCAGGCGGTTGACCAGCCGTACCCGCGTGCCGGGCCGGTAGCGGGCGAAGTCGACGACCACGTCGAAGCGTTCGGCCGGGGCGATGTCGAGAGTGTTGTGCGCGAGCGGCCGCTCCAGCAGGCCCCCGTCGCCGCCGATCTGCACCAGAGCGCCGCCGCCCGGCGGCGCGGGGTCGAGCGCCAGTCGGTAGCGGCGGGCGTTGGAGCCGTTGAGCAGCCGCAGCCGGTAGCGCAGCCGCTGGGTCTCGAACACCGGCCAGGGCGCCCCGTTGACCAGGATGACGTCGCCCAGGACACCGTCCATGTACCGGTCGGTGACGCCCGCTGTGCGCTGTCCGGCATCGAGCGCCGGGTACTGGAAGGAGCCGTCGGCGGCGAAGGACCGGTCGGCGATCAGCAGCGGGATGTCGCGCTCCCCTGCGGGCAGGGGCAGGGTTGCCTCCTCGTCGTCGTGGACCAGATGGAATCCGGCGAGCCCGTGCCAGACGTTCGGTCCGGTGAAGCCCATGCGGTGGTCGTGGTACCAGAGGGTGGCGGCCCGCTGCTCCATCGGGTACGTGTACGTCCGCTGCCCGGCAACGGTGTCCTGCGCGCCACCGGCCCCGGACATGCCCGGCATGCCTGCCATGCCTGCCATGCCTGCCGTGCTGTTCCGAGGCAGGATCAACGCGGTCGGGTAGCCGTCGCTGCCGTACGGGGTGTGTCCGCCGTGCAGGTGGACCACGGTCGGACGGGGCAGCTCGTTGCGGTGCCGCACCACCGTCCTCCGTCCGGAACGGGACACGATGGTGGGTCCCGGGAACGTCCCGTCATAGGTCCAGGCGTCGGTCTCCAGACCCGGGAGGATCCGCAGCCGCGCCGGCCGCTGGGTGATCTCGTAGACGTCCGCCGTGCCGCTCGTACTGACCGGTGCGAGCAGGGACGGCACAGGCAGCGGCACCTCGTACGGCCTCGGCAGCGGGGCCCGGCTGCGCAGCAGCAGCCCCGGCTGACCGGACGTCAGCGCCCCGCCGGCCACGGCCCATCCGCCCGCGGTGAGCGCGCCGCCGCCCACAGCCGCCGCGGCGAGCAGGCGCCGCCTGGTCATGCCGCCGCTCATGCGGACCTCTCCTCGGCAGCGGAGCCCTCGGTACGGGGGGACGGGGTCCATGCGGCCGCCGGACGCCAGGCCCGGACCAGCATCAGCAACGTAGCGGCGATGATGGCCACACCCAGCGGGACGTGAACGGCGAGCACCCGCCCGTACCCCATGGCTATCTGCCCGGCCTCCGCGCCGAAGAGCGCGACGGAGGCCAGGGCCGGCCAGCCCGGTCCGCCGCCCGGCCGCCACAGCAGCAGCGCGGCCGCGGTCTGCGCCACGGCGGTGAGCCCGGTGGCGGTGGCGTTGAGCGCGTGGAGGTCGAGGGCGGCGTAGTGGCCGGACAGGAAGCTTCCGGCGAGGACCGCCTGACCCAGAGCGAGGACGGCCTCGCAGGTCACCACCGTCCGGAAGAGCAGCAGGGCCCAGCGCCGCACCGGAGGACGTCCGGCGTTCGCGGGTGGGGGCGGCGCATGGACCTGGGGCGAGGTGGATGCAATCGATTTAGGCATGCACGAGATAGTGCCATATGGAACTGTCTTGCCGTAACCAATCTCAGCCTGCCCTATGCTGATGCCGATGAACCCGCCCGACTCCACCCCACGCTCGCCCGCCACCGGCCATGTCCGCGTCGGCCTGCTGCTCCGCCTCGCTCAGCGACGTGCTGCCCATACGTTCGCCGACGCCCTGCGTCCCCTGGGCATCGAGGGTCGCCACTACGGCGTCCTGCTCAACCTGGACCTGCACGGACCGCTCAGCCAACGCCGGCTCATCGACCTCACGGGCGGCGACAAGTCCTCGATGGTGCGCACGGTCGACGATCTGGAGACCCGCGGTCTGGCCGTACGCCGCCCCTCACCCACCGACCGCCGCGCCTACGCCGTCGAGATCACCGAACAGGGCAGGGCGCTGTTCGCCGAGGCGTCCGTCGTCGCCGACGACGTGGCCGCACGGCTCCTCGGCCACATGGACGAGGGCGACCGTGACCTACTCTGCACTCTGCTGGAACGCTTCGTGGCGGCCCCGGAGGTCTGACGCAGCGCCAAGTGCTCCGCTGGAAGCACGGTGATGAACCCGCGGGCCGGTGGGGGCTGGTCGCGCCCACGCGGCGGAGCCGCATACCGATACAGCCCCGCGTCCCTCGCAGGGGCGCAGTACCGCACTGGACTCTACCCAGGCTGCTTAGTTCGTGCGGGTCCTCGCGCTGTGAGATCAACGGCGTGTACACCACCGAGTATCCGACCGCAGAGCGATCTGGGTTTCGTTTGCCCTGGTGGGCTGTGGAGCGACTGCCGACGGGAAGTCCGGACGGTGCCGGACGAATGAGACCGGAGCGCCGGGTCTGGGGCCGATCAGCCCCCGTGATCAGCGGAAGGAGTGGCTGGAATCGCCACTGTTGACGAGGGGACGGAGCCACTCAGGGAGCGAGGCGGGTGTTCGAGTGATCGTCATGCTCGGGTGGGGCGTGCTCGCGTATCGTCCGTGGGGTGATTGATGCCACCGTGGCCGTCCGAAGCGATATCGCCGACAGTGTGCCCGGAAGACTGATCGATGCCTTCGGTCTTGGCGACGTGCGGGAGCGTCTTTATCTCGCTGATGGGCTGATGAACGCCAACTGGAGGCTGGACACGTCCGTCGGCATGTTCGCTCTGAAGCGGGTCACGGATGTTTCGCTGGAGCGGTTGCAGCGCAGTCTCGGGGTGCTGGCCGCCCTTACCGGCGATGGTGTCCCGGTGAGTGCCCCTGTCGCCACGGCCTCGGGGTCGCTGGTGGCGCAGGTCGGCGGTGGTGCCTGGTGCTTGTTTCCGTGGGTGGCCGGCTCACATATTCGGGGTGTTGATCTCAGCCGGGCCCAGGTGGGTGCGCTGGGCGCGCACCTGGGGCGCCTGCATGTGAGCCTGGGCGGGGCTTGCGGTCGAGGACTGCTGCCCGCTGTGCCCGAGACGATCACCGCGGACGTCACGTCGCCGGAGCGGGCGGTGGAGAAGGCCGAGCGGCTGTCCGCGGCCGTACGTGACAAGGGCACGGACAGTGACTTCGATCAAGCAGCCGCTGCCGCCTTGGATCACCGGCGGGCGCTCGTCTTCAAGTACGCCGATTATCGTCCGGTGTCTACGGCGCCTGAAGGTGACCACGGGTGGACGCATGGCGACGTGCAGTACCGGAATCTGCTCTGGGAAGGCGGGGAACTTGCCGCCGTCCTGGACTGGGACCGCCTCGCGGTGCGCCCGTACGCGGAAGAGGTCGTGCGGACGGCTCAGGTACAGTTCGGGGTGGGCGGAGTGTTCGACCCTCGCACGGGTGTCGGCGTTCGTCGAGGGGTATCGGTCTGTGGTGCCGCTGGAGCCGTCTGCGCTGGTGGACGGACCGACTGGATCAGGTCGAGGACGCGTTCACCGCAGGGTAGATCCCGAGGCGTTCGAGATCCGGCAGGCGGGGCTGGGCGAAGGTGGTCGCTCGTCGCCGCGCCTGCGGGCCCAGGTGGTGGTCAGCGGTGCGGATGGCCTCCGTCCACTCCTCCGCGCTGGCTTCGGCAGGAAGCACGATGCCCGCGTTGCCTATGGCTTCGGGGATGCCGCCGCGATTGGTGCCGATGCTCGGGGCCCCGTGCAGTGCGGCTTCGATGATCACGCGGGGGAAGGCATACTCCACTACGGACGGCACCAGCACGAGGCGGTGACTGCGGTAGAGAGGGCTCATGCCGTAGACCCGGGGCACGTAGGTCACATTGGGATAGCCGGCGAACTGTTCGGCGGTGTTCCACCAGCCTTCGACCAGGGTGAAGCGCTGTTCGGGCATGCGGCGGATGAGCTGGTGCAGGAGATCAGCGCCTTTCGCCGGGATCGGGTTGACCATGAGGACGGCCCTGGACCGCTCTCGGCGGTGCTGCCCCGGCCTGGGCGGCCTGAAGGGCGTGTACAGGACGGACAACCGAGTGCCGTCAGTCCAGGGCACCTGCCGGAGAACGAACTCGGAGACAGCCAGTCCATGGTGAGGGCGACCGGCGAGGACCCCGAGTCCCGTCTGGGAGATCGAGTGCAGGATGCCTGCGACGAGGGCGGCGGGCCGGGCTCGGGCGGCGATGTCGGACGTGCCTTCCCGCGAGGTGAACACCACATGCGGCCGCACCCGGGACAGCAGGCTCCGCACAGCTGACATGATCCGCTGCTGCGGTACGGCCATGCAGTCCAATTCGTTCCACCTGTAGCGCAGAGCCTCCCGGGATTCCTCGTACGCAGTGTTGTGCTCGTCGAGGAAGGTCCGCATGGGGGCGGTCTGCGGGGCCCGGTCCCAGGGCGCTTGGTGGGAGCCGAGATAGACGGTTCGCCATACGGCTGCCGCGTCATGACCGTCGAAGCCACCACCGCCAGCCAGGCCCTGCGCCGCCAGGTCGAGAACGCCTGGCAGGAACTGGAGCACGCCACCTTCGACGGCTTCACCGACACCGAAGCGAAACCTTCGCCGCCCTGCTGCACAAAGCGGAGAACAACCTCACCCGCGCCCTCGACTCCTGGGCCTGACACGCAGAGGGCCCATATGCCGGAAGAGCGTCAACAGCCCGGCGCTTCCCCTCCCCTTGTCCGAGCAGGCCGCACACCAGCGCACTCCCGGCCGCCCGTGGAACACTCACCGACCCCGGCCGCGAACGTGACGTGCTGGGTTCACAGGCGCACGATGACCAGGGCGGTGTCGTCAGTAGCGCCGCCGGGTGGGAGCAGGTCGTTGAGCACAGCGTCGGCGAGGGTTTCGGGGTCGTCTGCCCGGTGGCGCGCCAGGGAGTCGGCGAGCCGGGCGAGGCCGGTGTCGATGTCTTCGCGTCGCCGTTCGATCAGGCCGTCGCTGTAGAGAGCGAGAACGGCGCCTTCGCGGAAGGCCGTGACAGCCTGGATCCGGGGGCGTGCTGAGGGCGGGCGGCCAGTGGCGGGTCGGTGGCCTGGTCCAGGAACTCGACGGTCCCGTCCCTCTGTAGGAGCCCGGGCGGAGGGTGGCCGGCGCTGCTGTAGGTGATGGTGTGAGTCTCCCAGTCGATGAATGCCGTGGCCACGGTGGTGTTCTCGGCGCCGTCGACGGTACGGGCGTACACCCCGAGGACTTCCAGAGCGCGGGCGGGGCCTTCGGCGACGAGGGAGGCGGCGGTGAGGGCGCTGCGGCGGCTGACGATGATCGATCGGCACCCCGGAGATCCTCGCCCGGCCCTTGCCCGGTGTTCAGGGAACAGCCACGAACAACTGATGCACGCCCCGGGCAGACACCCGCGCACTCACGACGCTAGCGCCTACACCACTTGGCGGGACACCATCCCGGATGGTCATGTCCCCTGTGGTGGTGTAGCCGCGTCGGGGGGATCTTCGGTCGTGGGATAGACGGAGTCCATGCCGCCCTTTGTGTCATTGCAGTATGCGACTGGCTGAACACTCACGGGGTGACCACACGGAGCGCCTCGATGACCCGCGTGATGGGGGCGCGTAGGCGGTTGATGTCCGCACTGGCGAGAGGCTCGATGGGCGTGATCTCGCGCAACACGGTCATGCCAAGGAGTAGCGCCGTCATCAACTGTGCGCTGATTTCGGCATTATGCGACTCTTCCTGTGCCTGTTCAGCCTGCCCGGTGCTCCTGATCAGCGAGTGCGCGAATGCGCGGACAGCTCTTTCCCGAAGAAGGCGAACACGTGGATCGTCACCCATGTCCTGGACGAACAGCAGCAATGGATGCTGTCCGCCGAACTCGGGCCATGACTCGCGGTCAGTGAGGTGCAGCACCTGGCCAAGCAGATCGGAATCACTGTCTGCCGTGCCGGAAGGGGGCAGTAGTTCGGACGTCTCGTGCAGGACTGCCTCAAGGAGACCGTCCTTCGACCCGAAGTAGCGATTGATCAGCGAAACGTTGACACCGACATCTGCTGCGATGTCACGCGACGTGGTTCTCTCGTACCCCAGGACGGAGAACCGGCGTCGGGCCGCATGCAGCAGATCGGCTCGTGTTGCGGCCGCATCGCGACTGCGTGGCGTGGCGGGCGCGTTCTCTTGCGGCAATGGCTCCCCCGGCGAACGAGAAACAGTGGTCACGCTCCAGTGGTAGCACCTGCGCCGCTATGTAAGCAACTGTTGACTTGAGGGTGCGGGCATCCCTACGATCCGAAGTAAACAAGTGTTTACTTCGGAGGGGGTCTCATGCGTCACCTGAGATTCGACGGCAAAGTGGTCATCGTCACCGGAGCAGGTCGCGGCATCGGTCGCGCCGAGGCGGAGCTCTTCGCACGGCGGGGAGCTGCTGTCGTGGTGTGCGACCTCGACACTTCGCCGGAAGAAGCGCCGATCAGTGACGACCCGGCCGAAGAGGTGGTCGCTTCGATCCGGGACAGTGGCGGCGAGGCAGTGGCCTGCCATGACTCCGTGGCGACCAAGGTGGGGGCTGCCGGCATCGTCGCTACCGCTGTCGAACGCTACGGACGCATCGATGTGGTGGTCAACAACGCGGGCATCTTCGGTACGAAGCCGTTCGACGATCTCAGCCTCGATGACCTGCAAGCCCAACTGGACGTCCACGTGGCCGGGTCCTTCCTCGTGAGCCATGCGGCGTGGCCGTACCTGTGCACCACTGGCGAGGGACGCATCGTGAATACGGTCTCCGCCGCCGTATGGGGAGCCCCGGACGTGGTGCACTACGGAACGGCCAAAGGCGGGGTTCTCGGGCTCACCCGGAATCTGGCCGTAGCCGGGGCGCCACACGGAGTCGCGGTCAACGCGATCGCTCCCGGCGCCAGTACGAGGATGATGGACGCCGCCACCGCAGGCTCCATGGACACCGCACTCGTCGAGCGAATGCGCCAGACCATGCCGCCCGAACTGGTAGCGCCTGTCGCCGTGTTCCTGGCCCACCCTGCTTGCCGATTGACAGGCGAGGTGCTCACGGCAGCCGGCGGACAGGTGTCACGCATCATTGTGCAGCGAAGCCGCGGCATACACGACACAGAGCTCACTCCCGAGCGTTTGCTGACCGACCTCGACGAAATCCTCGACCCGGAAGGCAACGAATCCATCTAGTGCCGTGACCGCATAGGTTCGCCGGGGTGGTGGCCGGGGCGGTTGGATGTGCGGTGACGTCCGATCCGATTGCTGGAGGTGCGGTGGCCGAGCCTGTCCGTGTGCGCAGACTGACCGACCAGGAGGGGCAGAAGCTGCAGCAGATCGTGCGTCGGGGCAGCACCAGTTCGGTGCGCTACCGGCGCGCGATGATGCTGCCGGCCTCGGCCGGCGGGAACCGGGTGCCGGTGATCGCCCAGCTGGTCGGCTGATGCACCACCGCCGTCTCGCACGCGACTACGAGACCCGCTCCCACCGCTCCGAAGCCATGATCCATGTCGCGGTGATCGACCTCATGGGCCGACGGCTCACCCGCGCATCCACCCCGGACCGGCGCGGCTCCTGAACCGCTCAGAACAGCTTGCGGAGGATTACTTCGAGGGAGTACTCGGTGTGTTCCCGCGCCGTCTGCCCGGCGCGGTTCGCGTCGCCCTCACAGACCGCGGTGATGAGATCGCCGTGCTGTCGCGAGGAGAGCGCGATCTCCTCCGCGCTGTACAGCGCGGCGATGCGTTTGTTGAAGTGGAAAAGGCGATTGGCGCGGATCATCTCCAGCAGACGGCGGTTGCTGGAGGCGGCCGTGATGCTGTCGTGGAAGGCGTCGTTGCTGGAGACGCGGTCGCACAGGGAGTCCGCCGTCGGCGAGGTCATGCGTTCGCGCCACCCGGCGATCGCCGCACGCTCCTCGGGTGTGGCGCGCAGCGCGGCCAGCCGGGCGGCCTGGGCTTCCAGGCCGGCCCGGACCTCGTAGAGATGTGCCACCTCCTCCTGGGTGTACTCGTGCACCACCCAGCGCCGCCGCTGCGAGCGGATGAGGCCGTCGGCCATCAGCCGCTGCATGCTTTCCCGGACGGGAGTTCGCGAGACGCCGAGCCGGGCCGCTATCTCGTCCTCCACGAGCGGCGCGTTGGGCCGCAGTACTCCGTCGACGATCTCCTTGCGCAAGGTCCAGTAGACCTCTTCCGACCGGCGACGCGCCGACACCTTGCCGGCACTGCCCGATGAAGCGTCCGGATGCTGTTCCGTCACTGGTCCGTTCCTGTCCGCCGCGTTGCCGCCCTGGGCCCGTCGTCACCGAAGTGCCGGTCAGTACACGGGACGTTCGGCGTTCCCGGTGAGGCCCCGGTCCCAAGCGGGCACCGGCGGCGTGTAGTCGATCATGTGGGGTACCTCGATGTCCAGGTACAGCGGCCGCGGCCGCTCGGCGAAGTCGGCAACCCGGGCGGCGAGTTCGTCGGCCGAGCGGACCGCGTGGGCCTCCACGCCGCACGCCCCGGCGACGGCGACCGCGTCGATGGTACCGGGGTCGACGCCGAAGTAGCGACGGCCGGTGTAGAGATGCTGGAGCATCTTGATCCAGCCGAGGCTGTGGTTGGTGAACTGCACGAACAGCACCGGAAGTTCGAGACGGGACACCGTCTCCAGCTCACCGCACGCCATCGCGAAGCTGCCGTCGGCGGTGAAGGACACCAGCGGGACGCCGGGCCGGGCCATGGCCACGCCGACGGCCGCCGGTATCGCATAGCCCATGGGGCCGTGGCCACGGGGCACCACCACGGTGCGTCCGGCCTGTTGCTGCCGCCAGTGCACGGCGACATTGGGCGTGGGGGTGCCAGGATCGGCGAGGGCGGGCGTGTCGGAGGGCAGGCCGTCGCACACGATGCGGACCACCTCGTCCGGCAGCAGCCGTCCGCCGGTCACGGATCCGGCAGCCACCGCCGGGCAGGCGGGCTCCGGTGCCGCGGCGGCCGCCCGGACGGCCGTCAACCGGTGGGCGCGTTCGGTGTCGTCGATGCGGGTGACGGCGTCCAGCAGCTGGCGCAGGACGGTGTCCGCGTCGCCGGGAAGGGCGAGGGCCCCGGGGAAGTTGCGGCCGGCGCGTGCGGGGTCGATGTCGATCTGGATGACGGGCACACCGCCTCGGGCCGGTCCGGTCCAGCTGTTGGTGTCGGTCGCGTTGGCCCGGGTACCGACGAGAAGCACCGTGTCGGCCTCGCGCATCAACGCGTTGGCGCCGGGAAGGGCTCCGTTGTTGCCGACCACACCGATCGACCAGGGGCAGTCGCCGCGGACCGCGCCACGCCCGTGGATGGAGGTGGCCACCGCGGCGCCCAGCGTGTCAGCGAGTTGTTCGAGGGTGTCCCAGGCCCGGGAGATATGGACGCCGGAGCCCGCGAGAACGGCGGGCCTGCGGGCCTGGGACAGCAGCCGGGCCGCCTCGGCGACGGCCTCGGCGGGGGCCGCGGGACGCCGCGCGGGCAGGACCGGCGCGCCGGCGTCGTGGGCGGGGCGGGCCCGGGTCGGCTCGTCCAGGACGTTCTCGGGGACGATCAGCGCGACCGGTGCCGGGCGACCCGACACGGCCTCTTCGAGCGCTCGGGCGACCAGCTCCGGTAGTTCGTCGGCGTTCTCGGCCACCCGGGTCCACTTGGTGACGGCGGAGAACAGGGCGACCTGGTCGATCTCGGTCAGCGCGCCCGTGCCCCGGCTGCCGGCGTGGATGTCGGAGGTGATGAGCAGCACGGGCACCCCCGCCGCGTAGGCCTCACCGAGGCCGCCGACGACATAGGTCGTTCCGCCGCCGCTGGAGACCTCCACCACGCCCACCCGGTTGCCGCTGCGGGCGTAGGCGTCGGCCATCGCCGCCGCGTGCCGCTCGTCACGCGCCAGGATGTGCCGGATGTCGTCGGTACGCCGGTACAGCGCGTCGTACAGGGCCACGCCGGTGTCGCCTGGCACGCCGAACAGGGTTGTGACGCCTGCGGCCACGAGCGCGTCGACGAGCGCGTCGCATCCCCGGCGCTCACCGGGCGCGTGACCCGGCTCTGCGGCGGCCGGGTCGAGGGGCACCTGCTCGGGCTGGACGTCGTACACGGAGAACTCCAGGTGGTGGGCGCCGCGAGGCGTGCGGCGAGAGCGATCAGGGACAGGACGTGGGAGCGGGGCCGACGTGCTGCCAGGCGAGTGCGGCCAGCAGCAGTGCCGCATCGGGCAGGACCGACTCGTCGAACACGGCGGTCGGCGCGTGGTTGCCGGAGGGGCGGTCACGGCCGGGCGCGGCCGCGCCGAGGTAGCCGTAGGCCCCGGGGACGCGTTGCAGGACCCGGGAGAAGTCCTCGGAGCCGACGCGGGGCCGCGCCAGTTCCTCGTAGCGGTCGGGGCCGAACAGTTCGACGGCGGTGCGGGCGAACAGGCCCGCATGTCCTGGGTCGTTGACCGTGGTGGGCAGGACGGTCGTGAAGGTCGCCTCGGCGTCCAGGCCGTGGGCGCGGGCTATCCCCTCGACCAGCGGGGGGAGTTCGGCGGCCAGGCGCGCGGTCGCCTCCGCGGAGAAGGAACGGGCACCGGCCCGGAAGCGGGCGTCGGCGGGGATGACGTTGGGGGCCGTGCCCGCGTGGAACTCGCCCACGGTCACCACGACGGGGTCGAAGGCGTCGAAGCGGCGGCCGGTGTAGGTCTGGACGGCGGTGGCCGCGGCCATGGCCACGGGGACCGGGTCCAGTGCCTCGTGCGGTCTGCCGCCGTGGCCGCCTCGGCCGCGGACCGTGGCGTCAAGGACGCCGTAGGCAGCCATCACCGGGCCGGGACGGGTGTAGCAGCGCCCGGCGGGCAGGTCGGCGACGACATGCAGGGCGTAGGCCGCCTGCACCGGCCGGCCCGCCGCATCGAGGACGCCCTCGTCGAGCATCGCCCCCGCGCCGTCGTATCCCTCCTCCCCCGGCTGGAACATGAACACGACGCTTCCGCCCATGTTCTCCCGGTGCTCGGCCAGCAGCCGGACGGCGCCTGCCAGGGCGGCGGTGTGGAGGTCGTGTCCACAGGCGTGCATACGGTCGGCGTCGGCGGCGAACGGCAGTCCGGTGGCCTCCCTCAGCGGCAGCGCGTCCATGTCGCCGCGCAGCAGCACCACCGGGCCGGGACGGGCGCCGTGCAGGACCACGGTCACCGAGTCCAGCGCCGCGCCCGTTGTCACCTCCAGCGCGCCACCGGCCTCCTTGACCGCCGGGGACAGGGCGTCCAGCACAATGGCCTGGGTGAGCGGCAGGCGCAGCCCGACCTCCGGCACGGCGTGCAGTCGGCGGCGCAGGGAGGTCAGGTCACCGGCGAGTGCACGGGCGCGTGCGCCGAGGACTTCCCGCGCGGCGCTCACGGCCGCCCTCCGGCCCGCAGGGGCGGCAGCACATCCGCCACGACCTCCTCGAACACGCCCTCGCGGTGCGGGCCTTGGAGCGGGAAGGGAAACATGAACTCGGTGATGCCGATGTCGGTGAAGCGGCCGACGAAGTCCCGGAAGCGTTCCACCGACTGCCAGGGGGCGTCCTCGGTGAACCCGGCCATGAAGGACTTGCGGATCGACGCCGGGTCGCGTCCGGCGCGTTCGGCGTGGGCGTCGAGCAGCGCGCCGCGCTCCCTGGTCAGGCGCAGGCTCTCCTTCTCGTCGAGCTTGACGCCCCGGCGTAGTTGGGAGAAGAGGCTGCCGTAGCTGCTCCAGATGTCGGCGTGGCGGGCGGCCACCGCGAGGGTGGCGTCGACGTGCGCGGCGACGAGCAGCGGGGGCCGCTCGGCTGCGGCGGGTGCGGGGGCCCGGACCGCGCCCGCCACGGTGAAGTAGGTTCCGTCGTGATCGAAGCCGTCCCGCTCCAGCAGGCCGCGGACGACGGTCAGGTACTCCTCCAGCCGCGCTGCCCGCTCGGCCTGCGGCCAGGGCGGTACGCCCGCGTACGCCAGGTCCTTCGGGTTGCCGCCGGCCCCGACACCGGCCACGGCGCGGCCACCGGAGATGTGGTCGAGCGTCATGGCCTGCTTGGCGACCAGGGCGGGGTTGCGCAGGGGTGCGGCGCTCACCAGTGTGCCCACGGTGACCCGGGAGGTGGCGGCGGCGATGCCGCCCGCCAGCATCCAGGCGTCGAACCGGCCGCGCACCGGGCGCCCTTGGGTATCGAGGGCGCTCCACAGGTGGTCTCCGGCCCACAGGCTGTCCCACCCCTGGTCCTCGAACCGGCGCCAGCGTTCGGTGAGTTGGGCCCAGGGGGCGGCCTCGTACGTCATCAGGCCGAACCTGAGAGGGGTGCCGGTCATCGGGACGTCGCTCCTGTCCTGTGCGGGTCCGTAGTGCGGGGTTCGTCGGTTCCCGTGCCGGTCTGGCCGGCGGCCCGGCGTACGGCGTGGATCACGGCGGCGGAGGTCACCGTGCCCGGTCCGGCCTCGCGGTCGGCGGTGACGTAGGCGGTGCGGTAGACCTGGGCACGCTCGGCCCGCGGTAGGCGGCCGACGGCCTCGACCAGGTCCTCCTGCACCTGCGGGGGCCAGCGTCGCTCGTAGGCGGCGCGGGCCGAACCGAGGGTGAACGTCCCTTCCCGCGGGTCCTGTTGGGCGCGGAGCCCGGTCGTGGCCTCCTGGTCGACGGTGCCGTCCGCGTGCAGGGCGACGCCGTAGGCCGCGGCGGCCAGGTCGGGATCCAGCAGGCCGCAGGCCACGTCGGCGGCGACTGCGTCGGCGGGCCGGTCGTGGGGGTGACCGAGGCCGCCGCCGCCCGCGGTCTCGACGAGGAGGACGTCCCCGGCGGCCAGGGTGACGACATTGACGCGGCCGAGGTCTCGTTCGCGCGGGGTGCCCGGGTTGAGCAGGGCGCGACCGGGCGCGCCGGTGCCGCCGCCCTGCACACCCCACGGCTCGAACAGCAGGCGTTCCATGCCGCGCACGGCGAGGGTGACTCCGTCGGCGAGGGCCCGGATCCGCAGGGTGATACCCGCTCCGCCGGGGCGGGCTCCTACGCCGCCGGAGCCGGTGCGGTAGCGGTACTCCTCGACGAGGACGGGGGCGTCCTGTTCCAGGAGTTCGTTGGGCACATTGCGCAGCCAGCCGCCGGTGAAGCTGGTGCCGTGCAGGCCGTCGCGTCCGGGGCGCCCGCCGGATCCGCCGGTCAGCGGCTGGCCGACGGCCACATGGCGCTTGCCGGTGACCGGGTCGGTGTGCGCGACGGTGGCGATCGCCACCGCCCCGGACCCGGTCGCGAGGGCGTCGTCGGGCGCTGCCTGGGCCAGGCAGCCGAGCACGCAGTCCATGATGCGGAAGAACACGGCCGCTCGGACCCCGCAGGTGGCGCCGGGGCCGGGGTTCACCACCGAGCCGGGTGGCAGGTCGGCGGTGACGGCGCGGACCAGGCCGGAGTTGTAGGGAATGCCGGGGTCCTTGGACACCAGGTAGTTCACCAGGGCGAACACCAGCATGTAGTGGCCGGGACGGCCCCCGGTCGGCAGGTTGACTGCCTCGGCGACCTGGGGCGAGGTGCCCTGGAAGGAGAGATGGGGGCGGCCCCGGGTGAGCGTGAGTTCCAGCGCGAGCCGGGTCGGCGGGACGGTCACCGTCTCGCGGCCGTCCGGGCCGGTCTCGGTGAGCCCTTCCACGTAGTCGACGAACTGGTAGCTGCCGTCGTGGAGTTCGGCCAGCAGCCCGGTCGCCCGGGACTCCGCCTCGTCGAGCAGGTCGGCGGCGGCGTCCTCCAGCGCGTCGGCTCCGTGCACGGCGACGATCTCGTCGATGCGGCGCTGGGCCGCCACCAGTCCGGTGATCTGGGCGTCGATGTCGCCGTGGTTCTCCTCCGGTACCCGGGTGTTGGCGAGAATCGTCTGCAGCAGTGCCGTGTTCTCCCGGCCGGCCTCGCGCAGCTTGGCGGGCGGGATCAGGACGCCCTCCTGGGCGCGGTCGGTGTGGGTCCAGGAGATGGAGCCGGGCACCGAGCCGCCGATGTCGGAGGCGTGCACGAAGCTGAAGGCGTAGGCGATGATGCGGCCCTGCGCGTACAGCGGGGCCCAGGTCCACACGTCCGGCAGATGGGTGACCAGTCCGCCGGTGGCGTCGGGGTCGTTGCTGATGCCGATGTCGCCGGGCGCGTACGGGGCCAGCGCGTCGATGGCGGCTCGCGCGGGCGCGCCGATCATCAGGTTGCCGGAGATGCTCCGGGGTGCGGCGAACACCTCGCCGTCCGGGGTGACCAGGCAGGTCCCGAAGTCGGCGGTCTGCTTGACGAAGACGCTGAAGCTGGTGCGGCGGATGGTCTCGGCCATCTCCTCCACGACGGCGGTCAGCCGACGCGCGACAATCTCCAAGGTCACCGGTGAGCTGCGCATCAGTCGGCCTTCCCCCGGGCTCGCCCGGCGTCGATCAGCAGGTTGCCCATGGCGTCCGCCTCGACGCAGGCGCCGGTGGGCAGGAAGACGGTGGCGTCCGGCGCGGAGACGACGAGTGGCCCCTTGAGCCGGACGCCGGGCGCGAGATCGGCTCGTTCCACACGGCCCGCCGACACGCGGTGGCCGTGTTCGGTGACCGTGTGCGGCCGGGGCCTGACCTCGGTGCCGGAACCGGTGCGGGGGGTCAGCGGCTGTGAGCGGGCCGTCAGGGTGATCCGCAGACTGCGCACGTCGAGTTCGCGTCCCGAGGCGTCCACACCGTAGGCCGCGCGGTAGCGGGCGGTGAACGCCTCGCTGAGGGCGGCGACGGTCGGCTGTCCGTCCCCGGGCAGGGTCACGGGCAGGGTGAAGGACTGCCCGGCGAGTTGTACGTCCGCCCAGCGGGTCAGCGCGACCTGGTCGTGGAGGACGGCGGACTGGTCGCGGTACCAGAGCCGGGCGCGCTCCTCCAGGTCCTTCCACACGGTCCGCAGCCGTTCGTCGTCCAGGTGGCCGGTGGTCTGCCCGACGGGGGCGACTAGGTCGTGGCGCAGGTCGGTGACGAGCGCGCCGAACGCGCACAGGGTTCCCGGGGACCAGGGGACCAGCAGGTGCCGGATGCCGAGGGCACGGGCGAGGGCCACGGCCTGGACGGGGCCGGCACCGCCGTAGGGCACCAGACGGCATCCGGCGGGGTCGACGCCCCGGCGGGCGAGGAGCGGGACGAGTTGGGCGTGCATCATCGCGGTGGCCACGTCCACGACGGCCTCCGCGGCGCCCTCCACGTCCGTGCCCAGCCGCCGGGCCAGCGGCGCGAACGCCGCCCGGGCGGCGCCCGGGTCCAGGCGCACCGTTCCCCCGGCGAAGGTGTCCGGGTCGAGGTAGCCGCAGACCACGTAGGCGTCGGTGAGGGTCGGCTCGGAGCCGCCCTGCCCGTAGCAGGCGGGGCCCGGGTGGGCGCCGGCGCTGCGCGGGCCGACCTTGAGCACGCCGGAGGCGTCCAGCCAGGCCACCGAACCACCGCCCGCACCGATCGAGTAGACCTCCACCGACGGGGTGATCAGCGGGAAGTCGCCCAGCTCGGCGTCGGTGGAATAGGGGATGCGCCCGCCCTCGACGATCGCGCTGTCCACACTGGTGCCGCCCATGTCCATGGTGACGAGGTCGTCCACCTTGGCGGCGGTGGCCAGCCGCACGGCACCCGCGACGCCCGCCGCAGGACCGGACAGCAAGGTTTCCACGGCTGCCCGCAGCAGTTCCGCGCTTCCCTCACCGGCGGCCAGGGCTCCCTGCACGGACATCACGCCGCCGTTGGACTTGGTGATGTGCAGCGGGCAGCTGAGCCCCTGCTCGCGCAGCCGGTGCGAGAGGTCACCGAGGTAGCCGCGCAACAGTCCCGCCACATGCGCGGCGAGAACGGCGACGGTGGCGCGTTCGTACTCCTTCTCCTCCGGCCACAGTTCGGCGGAACCGGCCACGATCAGACCGGGGTGCGCCTGCCGCAGCAGCGCAACGGCCCGCTGCTCGTGCCCCGGGTGCACGTGGGCGTGGAGGAAGACGACGGCCAGGGCCTCGACCCCGTCGGCGAGCAGATCACTGGCGGCGGCGAGGAGGGCCGCCTCGTCCAGTGGACGGTCGACGCTGCCGTCGACGCGCATCCGCTCGGGGATCTCCCGTACGTCCCTGCGGTCGGCCAGGGGGCGGCGGGGGTCGGCGAAGAAGTCGATGGGGTCGCGCAGGCGGAGCCGCCCTATCTCCAGCAGGTCCGGGAAACCGGCCGTCACCAGCAGCCCGGTGCGGGCGCCGGACCGCTGGAGAACGGTGTTCAGGGCGAACGTCTGCCCGTGCGCGAAGTACTCCACCTGCTCCGGTGCCACCTGGTGCCGCTCCAGGATCCCGGTCACGGCCCGCACTACGGCGGCGGCCGGCCGGGCGGCGTCGGAGGGGACCTTGGCGGTGTGCAGGGCGGAGCCGTCCGCGGCGGCCAGCACCACGTCCGTGAAGGTGCCGCCAACATCGACACCGATACGGTACGCCGGTGCCACGGACCGGGCCCAGGCGGGCTCGGCGGACGGGCAGCGGGTGTTCATGAGGCGAAATCTCCTTGCGGTGCGGGGGCGTTCACCAGGGCGCCGGCCACGCGGCGGGCCGCCACCGCCGCGAGTGCCGCCAGCAGCAGTGAACCGGCGATCAGCAGGCTCGACATGGCGGTGACCGTGGGGTCCTGCCGCTGTTCGAGCCGCAGGAACATGGCCACCGGCAGCGTCGTGGTGTCGGCGGGCATCAGGAACACCGAGGTGTCCACCTCGTCGAACGACGTGAGGAACGCGAACACGGCTGCGGCCAGCAGCGCGGGCCGCACCTGCGGCAGCGTGATCCGGACGAACGCGGCGAGCGGGGAGGCGCCCAGGTCGCGGGCCGCCTCCTCCAACGCCGGGTCCAGGCCGGCCAGCGCCGCCCCCACGACGGCCACGACGAACGGCATCAGCAGCAGACAGTGGGCGAAGGCGATACCGCCGACGGTGCCGTAAGCCGCGGGGAAGAGCGAGGCGTAGAGGACGAACAGGCTGAACCCGGTGACGACGCGGGGCAGACTCAGCGGCATCACGAACACGGAGCGCAGCAACTGACGGCCGGGGAAGGACAGCCGGGCGATGGCGTGGGCGGCGGCCGTGCCCACGACCACGGAGATGCACGTGGCCAGCACCGCGACCTGGGTGGAGTACAACAGCCCCACGGTGAAGGGCTCGTAGGACAGCGCTTCCCGGAACCAGCGCACGGTGAAGCCCTCTCCCCCGCCGGACGCGGCGGTGCCCCGGAAGGAGCTGTAGACCACCACGACGAGCGGCAGCAGCACGAACACCGTGGCCGTCGTGAGGAAGAGGCCGCGGACAACCGGCAGCAGGCGGCGGGACGTCGTCACGCTCCCACCTCCCGCCGGCCGCCGGCGGGCGCACGGTGGCGCACGTCGGCCAGGCGGCCGAGCCGGTTGAAGGTGGCCAGCACCACCAGCGCCACGCCGAGCAGGACCAGCGCCTGCGCCGCAGCCAGCGGCCACTGAAGCTGCTGGATGTTCTGGTAGACGGACTGCGCCAGCACCGCGACACGTCCGCCGCCGAGCAGCGAGGGGGTGGCGAAGGCACTCACGGTCAGGGCGAAGACAAGTTGGAGGGAGGCGATGACGCCGGGCATGGTCAGCGGCAGAAGGATCGACCGCAGCCGCCGCCACGGGGATGCCCCGAGGTCTGCCGCCGCCTCCAGCACCCCTTCGGGCAGCGACCGCAGCGAGCCGAGCAACGGAACGATCGCGAAGGGCAGTTCGACATGGACGAGGGCGAGGACCACACCCGGTTCGTGGTAGAGCCAGCCGCCGAGCGGGCCGTGCAGCAGCCCGTGCGGCGCCAGCAGCAGCATCCAGCCGTAGGAGCGCACCACGACACTGACCAGGATCGGCGAGAAGACAGCGAACATCAGCAGGCCGGACAGCCACCAGCGGCGCACCCGCAGCAGACACCAGGCGATGGGATACGCGATCAGGACAGCCAGCACGGCCACCATGGCGCCCACCCGCAGGGTGGTCCACAGCACATCCGCCGTGTACGGATCGTCGAGGAGCCGGGTCCAGGTGCCCAGGTCGAACGGGGCGAAGAGACGGCTGGTGCGTTCGGTGCGGAAGCTGTACGACAGCAGGAGCAGGATGATCGAGCAGAAGACGAGCAGGAGGTAGAGGACGCCGGGCGCGACGAGCGCGTACGCCAGCCGTGCGTCTTTCGACCGATGCCGGTCGGTGGCCGTCCGACGGCCCTCGTGGGCGGGCGGCCGCACGGCGGGGGTGCTGCGTGTCTCTTCGCGCGTGCCGGTCACCGTGTGCTCCCGGGTACCGCGGGGCGCGGCGCCCCGCCGGCCGCGGCGGGCGGCAGTACGACGACGTCCGAGGCGTCGACGGTCAGGCCCACGCTCTCGCCGACCGACGGAGCCGGGCCCGTGGCGGTCGTGTCGACCAGGATCTCCCGGCCGTCGGGCGTCTCCAGGACGACGCGTACGCGGGCTCCCAAGAAGCCCGCGGACCGCACGGTGGCACGGCCCGCTGCGCCGGGAGTGTCCGGCGAGGTGATGCGGAACGACTCCGGGCGTACGGCGACCACCGTCTTCGGGGTGGCGGAGGACTTCTCAGGCAGCGGCAGCCGCAGCCCGGCGGCCGTTGTGGCACGGCGGGCGCCCTCGGGGCCGTCCTGGACGCCGGTCGCCTCGAAGATGTTGTTCTCGCCGATGAACTCGGCGACGAACCTGCCGGCCGGCGACCGGTAGAGCTCCTGTGCTGTGCCGACCTGCTCGATCCGGCCGTGGGCCATGACGGCGATACGGTCGGACATCTCCATCGCCTCCGCCTGGTTGTGGGTGACACAGACGAACGTGGTGCCGGTACGGCGCTGGAGAGCGCGCAGTTCGCGCCGCATCTGGAGCTGGAGGCCGAGGTCGAGGGCGCTCAGGGGCTCGTCCAGCAGAAGGACCCGGGGGCGCTTGACCAGGGACCGTGCGATGGCGACGCGCTGGCGCTGGCCTCCCGACAGGGTGCTCGGTGCTCGCCCGGCGAAGGCGGACATCCCCACCACGTCCAGTGCCTCGGCGACCCTGCGGGCCGTCTCCTTGCGGTCCGTGCGCTCCGTGCTGAGCCCGAAGGCGACGTTGCGTGCCACGTCCATGTGCGGGAACAGGGCGCCCTGTTGGAAGACCAGGTTGGTGGGGCGGCGGTGGGCGGGCGTGCGGGTGACGTCGACGCCGTTGATCCGCACGACGCCTTCGTCCGCGTGCTCCAGTCCGGCGATGATGCGCAGCGCGGTCGTCTTGCCGCAGCCGGAAGGGCCCAGGAGTGAGTAGAACTCGCCCTGGCGCACTTCCAGTTCGACGTGGTCCAGGACCCGACGGGAGCCGAAGGAGCGGGTGATTGCCTCCGCGTGTACGGCCGCGTCGGACGAAGCGCCGCTCACAGATGCGCCTTTACGTCGTTGTTCCAGGCGGTCGTGGCCTTGTCGAGGCCGGTCACCAGGGCGGTCCAGTCCAGCTTGAGGGCGTTCTGCACCGTCTTCAGTTGGAAACTCTCGATGTCGCGGTACTTGGCGGGCAGCCGTGCACCCTCGACGAGGGGGATGGTGGCGGTGGCCGCGCTGTAGTCGGAGACCGCGTCGGGAGCGAAGATCTCGTTCATCAGGTCGGCGGCCAGAGCGAGTTGGTCTTCGCTCGACCCCTTCACGAGCTGGAAGCCCTCGGGGAAGGCCATCACCCCTTGTTTGGGCACGGCGAAGCCGATGGGGTCGCCCTCGTCGATCCACGGCTGCGCGACACCCTGGAAGCCGGGCGCGATGACGACCTGCCCGCTGTTGAGCTGCTGGCGCAACTGGTCGATCGAGCCGATCAGTCCGCTGAACTGCCCCTTCTTGGCCGCCCGAGAGAAGGCGGCTATGCCCTTGGAGAGGTCGCCGTCGGAACCGCCCTCGATCTGGTTGATCACCGGGACGGCGTTGACGCTGAAGGCGGGGGCGTCCCACGTGGTCACCCGCCCCCGGTAGGCGGAGTCGAAGAGGTCCGTCCAGGAGGTGGGCGGAGTACGGATGACCTTCTTGTTGTAGATGAGGCCCATCGCGTCCATCACCATGTAGGCGCCAAAACGGTTACCGGTGGTGTATCCCGGCAGCACCTTCGCGATGTTCGGTACCGACTTCTCGCTCACCGGCGCCCACAGCCCGTCGGCGGCACCCTGGGCGAAGCTCTGCGCGTTGAAGAAACCCAGGTTCAGCAGCGGCTTGTCGGCGTTGACCTGGACGGAGGACACCAGCTTGGGAAAGGTGTCCGCGTTGGTGCCCTCGATGTAGCGGATCGTCACGTCGTGCTTCTTCGCGAAGGCCTGGGCGACCCTGCGCGGCACGGTCCCCTGCGCCCCTGCCCAGTGGAAAAGGGTGAGAGTGGTCGACCCGTCGGCCGAGGTGCGGCCCGGCGACCCACAGGCCGCCAGCAGACCGCCGCCCAGGAGGGCCGCTCCCGCGGCACCGGCAGAGCGCAGGAGTGCGCGACGATCAAGGTACGTCATGGCGAATCCTCTGTCGTTCAAGGGCTGGGCTGCCAAGCGGCCCCCGGGGGCGGGACGCCACGGAGCGACCCCGCCACCCGAGGAAAAATCTCGCATGCAGCTTCGCATGCGAAACGGTATGCCAAAAGCCCCCAGCGGTGAGACTTCACAGTCCCGCAACAAAAACCCCTCGCCGGACCAGGCGCTTTGCACCCGGATCCCGCTGGATGGTCAATGGGGATCAGGCCGAGTTCGACGTCTCCCTCAGCCCCTCCCCCGCGCTACCACGGCAACGCCGAGCGCACCCTCCGACAGTCGCCGACCTTCGTCGGCGGTGTGGACAACGGGTTTTACGGCGCCACAGCCCTCGACAGGAAGGCAGGTCGATCGCGGTCAGGAACAGCTCCGGCCAGTCGGCGTTGATCTGGAAGTGGCGGGAGGGGAAGCGGCCGAAGCCGGTGTCTTTGCCGCAGCGGATGCGGTCCTCGACCGTGGTGTGGCCGCGGTGACGGACCTCCAGGTACTGGGCCGAGCCGGCGCCTGCGCACGGGGTGTCGGTGATGAACGCCTGATGCCGCAGGCCCTCGTCCTGGTCGAACAACAACAGTTGAGCGCCGGAGTGGGGCGTTCGCGGCGCACGATGGTCGAGAGCCGGATGCCACAGGCGGTCGCGAACGGAGCGGATCGCGCGGCGGACATCTTCAGTGACGGCGGTGCCGACGGAGAAGAAGGTGTTCACCCCTCGCTCGCGCAATCGGCGGAGGTGGGCCAAGAAGGCTTTTGCGCTGCCCGCGCTGTCGGCGCGGACGAGGATCTCGGTGCCGTAGCGGTCGGCCTCGGGCAACTGGCCGAGTGCGTCGTCCAGGACCGTGATGCGGTCGTCGGTGGTGTTCGCTCCGGCATTGCCGGGACGGAGCCGGCCCGACGGCCCCTCACCCGTGTTGGCCAGGAAGCACAGCAGTGGGTGGAAGCCGAATCTGCCTTTGTAGGTGGCGGCGGCCCGTTCCTTCTCCGAGTGACAGGTCACCAGGGTTGCGTCGATGTCCAGGACCAGGCCGGGAAGGTCCCGGCCGCCGGCCCGCGCGGCGGGGATGCCCACACCAGTTGCGGTGGCCTGCAGTCAGGCTGTCTCCCGCGTGGCGGCGCGGGCCGACCGCAGCCGGGCCAGGACGGCATGGTCAATGCTGGCGAGGAGCCGCCAGGCCGCGGGCGTGGAGGCCACCGTGCCGAACACCTCGCCCTGGTCTCGCAGCGCGGCCAGATCCCTGATCGGCTCGCCGCGGTCGGCGAGCATCACCGCGAGATCGGTGGCGATGCGGCTCGGGTCATGACCGGTGCCACGTGGCCGCAGAGGGCCGAGCGCGGTGCAGAACGCGGCTGTCAGCCCAGTCGCCTCGGCGAGATCCGCCAGCCCTCCGGAGCATCAGTTTCTGCAGGTTCCTGACTTTCGCCAGGTCACCGTCCCTCGATGCCGTGAAGATGCGCTGGCGCAGACGGCGTACGTTCTTGTTCACCTGGTCCCAGTCGATACTGTCCCAGTCCGGGAAGAAGTCGTCCTCCGGTCCGTTCACCCCGGCCGCAGCCGTGGCCTCCAACTTGTCCTTCGGTGCTGTCGCTGCTGCCATCATCCCTCCTCACAGGCTCACCCGGCCCACGTCAGCGTCCTTTCGGACCCGGATATCGGTCCGGTATCCGGCGAGTTGGCCGAGACTGCGACGGAGAGGCCGACGCATACACCGCCCTGGTTTCCTCTGGCCTTTCGGCCTGCCGGCCTTCGCTTCTTGAACCGTCCTGTCCCGCCGGAGACATCAGCCTTCCTCACGGTCAGCCCACCGTCGCTCATGCCAGAGCGGCGGCCTCCGTCGGGGTTTCCACGTTCCGCGCGTGCGAGATACGACCGGAATGAGCGCCCTCTATATCCCGGGGCGGCGGTGTCCTCCCGAGCGGCATGCATATCCGCCCGGCGCCTGCCGCATCTCGCGGCGGCCTGATCTGCTGACAGCCGGGCCGGAGCCCCGCCGGGAAGCAGATCCCGAAGCACAGCGTGCAGTTGGTTGACGGTACGGGCACGGGCCTGGGCGAGGTTGACGCGTCGTTCGTCCAGCAGGGCCAGGGCCGTGGTGTGGTCTTCGGCCTCCACCTCGCGTCCGTCGCCGTGCAGGTAGGCAGTCGCCGCTGCGGCAGCGTCGATCCGGTCGTTCTTGCGGCCGAGGCCACTCGCGTTCTCCACCACCCACGTGCGCTGGGGCCAGCGGCGGGCCCAGGCCAGCAGCCGCCGGTACTCCGACAGGCTCGCCTCGGCCCTCAGCGACTCCAGCTGCTGATTCGAGGCGGGGTGGTCAACGGCAGTAGCGGTGTGGGTGGACTCAGAGGTCGTTCTCTCCCGATGTTTCATCCTGGAACAGGTGTTTGATCCTGTGGTGTCGGGTCGCGCCAGGAGATGGTGGCTTCGCCGGTGAGGCGGCGGGCCCGGCGGGCCGTCAGGTCGGTCATGGCCGGCTGGATCATGGCTTCGGAGCGGGTGGGCAGGGTCTCGTAGTCACGGGCGAGGCGGCGGTGGAACATCAGCCACCCGTAGGTCCGCTCCACGGTCCAGCGTTCAGGCAGCGGGGTGAATCCTCTGGTTCCGGGCGTGCGTTGGACGATTTCCCTGTCGATGCCGAGGGCGGCCGGGTGCTCGACGAGGTGCTGTCGGTAGCCGCCGTCCCTCCCGGATCGTGCGGATGGTGGGGTGTGCGGCGGCCACCTGGTCGACCAGGTGGGTGCCGGCGGCGGAGTCCTGCACGCTCGCCGCGGTGACCAGCACCGCCGGCAGCAGTCCGAGGGTGTCGGTGACGATGCTGCGCTTGCGGCCCACGATGTTCTTCGCCGCGTCGGTGCCCTGGCCTGCGGCCGGGACGCTGGTGGAGGTCTTCACGCTCTGCGCGTCGATCACACACGCGGACGGCTCTGCATCCTTGCCCTCCTTCTGCCTCGACAATCGCCGGAGCACGCCGGTGAGCTGGGCGAACACGCCGGCCTTCTGCCACCTGGCGAAGTAGCCGTAGACGGTCTCCCAGGGCGGGGAAATCGTGGGGCAGGCAGCGCCACTGCACCCCGGTGCGGTCCACGGACAGGATCGCGTCCATGATTTCGCGCAGATCGTGCTCGGGCGGCCGGCCGACGCTCAGCGCCTGACGACGCCGCTCGGCCCGCCAGGCGGACAGCACCGGCTCGATCAACTCCCAGCGGGCACCGGACAGATCACTCGGATACGCACGACGTTCGACCATGACCTGGACCTACCGCCGTCCGGGGGCGTGCGCCCAGGCGTGCACCGCAAGCAGCGGAAGCACAGGCCGCACGACGGGCGTCCTGGGATGAGACAGACGGAAGCCGCACTGCGTCCCAGGCGTCACCCCCTGCAGCACATGCGCCACATCCACTCCACCAGGCCCAGCACAACGACCAACTCCCACCGAAAAATCCAGGATGACGCTCACATTGAAGGTGAAAACGACCTCTAAGAGCGGGCGCCGCGTCCGGCGCCCGCTACAGCAGTGCCTTTCAACCGGCCGGACAGCGGCCGCGACACGGCAGGTGAGGGCACGGTGGTGATTCAGTCTGCGTAGTCGGGGGCGATGCGCTCGACGAGACGCAGCAGGGCCGACCAGGCGAGGTCGTACGCCTTGTCGTCCTGGAGGTCGGAGCTGTGGTCCTCGCCGACCAGCTGGCGTGCGGTGAGCTCGCAGGTCTCGGGGGCGGGCAGGACGAGTTTGGTGCCGCTGGCTGTGGCCGTGGTCTGGATCTCGCAGGCTTTGTTCAGGTAGTACATGCGCAGGAACGCCTGGGCGGGGGTCTCGCCGACGGTCAGCAGGCCGTGGTTGCGCAGGATCATCGCCGGGTGGCCGCCGAGGTCGGCGACGAGCCGTTGCTGTTCGGCGAGGTTGAGGGCGACACCCTCGTAGGCGTGGTAGCCGAGCCTGCCGTAGAACTCCATGGAGATCTGGTTGAGCGGGAGCAGGCCCTCCTCCTGCGCGGCGACCGCGCAGCCGGCCTTGGTGTGCGTGTGCAGGACGCACTGCGCGTCGGGACGGGCGGCATGGACGGCGCTGTGGATGACGAAGCCGGCGGGGTTGACGGGGTGAGGGGTCTCTTCGACCGGGTTGCCTTTGAGGTCGATCTTGACCAGGTTCGAGGCGGTGATTTCCTCGAAGAGGAGGCCGTAGGGGTTGATCAGGAAGTGGTGCTCCGGTCCGGGGAGCCGTACCGAGATGTGAGTGAAGATCAGGTCGGTCATCCGGAAGTGCGCCACGAGGCGGTAGACGGCGGCGAGTTCGCGGCGCAGGCGCAGTTCTTCGGGAGAGACGGTGGGGGCGGACATAGAGGGCCTTTCCCTTTCGGTGAGGTACGGATATGTGCGTGCGGAGGGGGGCGGTGCGGTGCGTGGCTCAGGCCGTGGTGAGCTCGGGCGCCGTGACAGCGGGGGTCTGCTCGCCCGCCAGGCGACGGTTCCATGCCTCCAAGAGCGCTGCCTCGGTAGGGCGGCTCAGGAGGCTGGCCGCCACATAGGCCACCAGGCTCGCGAGCAGGCCGTAGTAGATCGGTTCGTTGGCGAGCAGGCCGTCGGTCACCATCAGGGCGATCACCGTCGTGCCGCCCGCGATCATGGCGGTCAGTGCGCCCTGCAGAGTTCCGCGCCGCCAGAGCAGGCCGCCGAGGATCGGGACCAGCAAGCCGCCGACGAGCAGGTTGTAGGCGACAGTGAGGGCCTCGATGACGTCCCCGAGGACGCAGGCGATCACCATGGCGACGATGCCGAGGGTGACGATGGCGAGCCGGTTGGAGCCGACCTCGTCGTGCTCTTGGGCGCTGCTGGGGGCGCGGCGGCGCAGCCGGGCCCAGATGTCGTTGTTCGCCACGGTCGCGGAGGCGATCAGTGCGCCGCTGGCGGTGGACATCATCGCGGACAGGGCGGCGGCCAGGACGAGGCCGCGGACACCGGTCGGCAGGACGTGCTGGACGATCGTGGCGAACGCCTGGTCGGCCGCGGCCAGGTTCGGGTAGAGCGTCTTGGTGGCCATGCCGATGACCGCGCCGGCCAGGGCGTAGAGCAGGCAGTAGAGCCCGGCGACGGTGCCGCCCCAGGTGGCGACCTTGTCGCTGCGGGCGGTGAAGACGCGCTGCCAGATGTCCTGACCGATGAGCATGCCGAAGGTGTAGATGAGTACGAACGTGACGATGGTCTGTCCGCCGATGGAGGTGGGGGAGAAGTAGCCGTGCGGGAGCCGGTCGGCCATCCCGCCCGCCTTGACCACCGCGATCGGCAGCAGCAGGAGGAACACGCCCAGGCTCTTGACGACGAACTGCACCATGTCGGTGAGCGTGATGGACCACATCCCGCCGAGCGCCGAGTAGCCGACGACGATCGAGCCCCCGACGACCACAGCGACCCAGCGGGGCACGTCGAACAGGACGTCGAAGACGCTGGCGTACGCGATCGTCGAAGTCACCGCCAGCATGAGGGTGTAGATCCACATGACGACGCCGGAGATCACACTCGCCGCGTCGCCGTAACGCAGCGACAGCATCTCGGCGACCGTGTAGACGCGCAGCCGCGCGATCCGGGCGGAGAAGAAGACACTCAGAGCCAGTAGCCCCAGGCCGATGGCGAACACCATGGCGGCGCCCGAGATGCCGTAGGAGTACCCCAGGCGCACACCACCGATGGTGGAGGCACCGCCGAGCACGACGGCGGCCATGGTGCCCGTGTACATCAGCGGGCCGAGGCGACGACCGGCGACCAGGAAGTCGCTCTTGGAGGCGGCACGCCGTTTGCCCCACCAGCCGACACCGACGATGCCCAACAGATAGGCGGCCATGACGAGATAGTCGACGGTCACAGAATCCTCCAAGGACAGGAGAGGGGAGGAGAGGGGAGAGCGGAGGTGGTGGGGGGATGACAGAAACGTAGCCACCAGGTCTACTGGGACTGAAGTGCCGCTTCTGTCCAATCTGGAGACAGCCATTGGATGAGTCCGACAACGACGGTCAGCCGTCCGTGCGCCTCGGCGTGCTGCTCGCCGACCCGGGACTGGGCCTCACCCAGATCGCGGGTCCGCCGGCCGACGACCATCTGGTCAGCACGGTCGGCACCACCGAGATCGAGGACCCCACCCCCTACCTGGCCGGCGGCGAACTCCTGCTGACCGCGGGCATCCGGCTCCCCGACGACGCGGACGGCGTCGACACGTACGTACGACGCGTCGTCGCCGCCGGTGTCACCGCGCTCGGCTTCGGCGTCGTCCCCGTGCACCCGGAGGTGCCGGCCGAACTGGTCCGGGCCTGCGAACGGCACGCTCTGCCCCTGCTCCGTCTGCCACCGGCCACCCCTTTCGTTGCCGTCGGGCAGGCGGTGTACGCGGCGATCGCCGAGGCCCGCAACCGTGAGCTGCGCGAGATCTCCCGGGCGCAATCAGCCCTCGCCTCGGCCGCCGCCCGCCCCGACGCCCTGCGCGCCGTACTCGGCCAGCTCGCCGCCCACACCACCACCTGGTCGGTCCTGTACGACGCCCAGGGCACCGAACTCTTCTCGGCGGGCCCCCGCCCCGCACTCCCCGACGCCCCACAGCTCCTTCGCAACCTCGTCGTGCGAACCCTGCGGCGGACCTGCGGTCCCACGGCGGCAGCGGCCCACGAACCCGACCAGGGGATCCACATGGTCGTCCACGCCCTGCCCGGCACGGACCGCACCACCGCGACGCTGGCCCTCGGCCAGGCCGCCACCACGCCTCCGACCGTCGTGCACCGCCGGGTGACGAGTACGGCGACGGTTCTGCTGGCCCTGCTCACCAGCCCCCGACACGCCCTGAGCACCGACACTCACAGCGTCGGCGCGCTGGTACGGCTCATGCTCGGCGCTACGCCCGCCGAGGTGGCGCTCGCCCTTGAGTCCGACGGCGAGACACAGGGCGGCCACTGGACGGTGGTACACGGGCGCCATCTGCCCACACGGTCCGCCTCAGTACCGCCGACCGACAATGACCCAGCCCAACTCGCCGCCTTGAGCGCCCTGTTGGGAACCCCCTACGTCTACTTGGACGGCCCCTGCCTGAAGGCGCTGATCCTCAGTCCCCCCCACGCCCGGCCGAGTGTCCCCGCGCAGGCCGCCGACCTCGGGTGGGTCCTCGGTTACAGCGCGCCCGCGTCCGCGCAGGACCTGCCACACGCCGACACCCAAGCCGAGCGCGCCCTGCGGCGCGCGATCGCCACCGAGACTCCCGCCGTCGTCCACACCGCCGACGCTCTCACCCTCCACGCACTCGTCTCCCCCACCGACGCCCGGGAACTCGCTCGCACCCGCTTCGCGCCCTTGGACCAGGTCGGGGCGCCAGGGGCCGCGGTCCTCCTCGATACCCTGCGCACCTGGCTGGCCCTTCACGGCAGCTGGGACCGCACGGCAGCGGCTCTGCAGGTCCACCGCAACACCGTGCGCCACCGCCTGACCCGGGTCACCGACATCCTCGACGTAGATCTCCAGGACCCCGGCGTCCGCATGGAACTCTGGTTCGCTCTGCAGTGGCTGCCCGGAGAGTCAGCCGATAGTTGACGGGCGCAGACCGCCAAGAGTGTCCAGGTAGCCCGATCAAAGATCTGAACCCAAGAACTTGACAGGGAAGACGACCAGGTGTCGGGTCGTGCCGGCTACGACCTCCACCACGGCGTCGCCCGCGGCGGGCGTGTAGGAGTCGCCGGCTGTCGTGAGCGCGCGTTCCGCCAGGGGGTGCAGGTGCCGGGCGACGACGGAGGCGAGCGCCGTGGTCAGCCGCTGGGACATCACCACCGCCGCGCCGCCGGAGATCGGCGGGGAGGGCATCGCGGCTCGGATGGCGTCGGTGTCCAGCGCCTCGACAGCGGCCCGGGACCACTGGAAGGACGACGCGTCCGGGTCGGGGATGAGACCGGTGTGCCGCGCCCATCGGAACGCGGCTGTCGGCACCTTCAGGCGCTTGGCGGCCTGGCTCGCGTCGTACTCGGTTCGTCGCATGAGATCACCTCTCGCTCGTTCGCCCTAAATAAGGGGACAGAACATGACGGAACCATGAATGTCTATCAATACCTCCTGAAAACAGGAAAGTTGGGCGCACGTCGCTAGGGTTGTGCCCGCGTACGCGAGGGAAAGACGCCCATCCGGACGCCACTGCTGACCACCGGCCGAGCTGTCACGGTCGGGGCGACCATGAACCCCGGCCGCGAGGCCAAGCATGCCTCCAGTCGCGTCGCGCGCAGCCCCGACCACAGTGGTCGGACAGGCGGCGGCATGTCCGGGATGACAAGGAACTCGAACAAGCGATCTAATACTTGGTGTGAACGCCACTGACTTCCCCGATGACCTGGTGCAGACGCAAGACGTCTGGAACGCCACCTACGCCGCGCTCGCCGCGCCTCATCGCAGTGACACCACCGCCCTGCGCCGCCGCCTGCTGCGCCTGTCCGTACGGCTGTGGTGGCACCCGTACTGGAACACCGCCTGCTCGGTGCCGGCGGCGCGTACCGAGTTGCGGCAGCTGGCCCGCACCCGGGAACCGGCCCGGGCCGCGTGAGGCCCCCGTCTGGGTGCCGCGCGCCGCCAGGAGCCGGGTTGCGGCAAGGGTTGCACCTACGGTTGCGCCATCGGGTTGCACCTGCGGTTGCGCGACCCGGTGAACCGTCTTCGTGTCCTTGCGGGTCACCACCAGGTTTCTGTGGTCGGCCCGCTGACATCCCCGTTACGGCCGCCTTCGCCCATGTCCCTTGGCTGGAGTGAAGGAGAAGGGACGCGCGGGGCGGGCGGTGCGGCCGCGCCGGGGATCGGGGCGCGCTCACGCTGTTTGCGCGTCGGCGAGACCGCCGCGCCTGGCCGCCGGTGGCGCGGCGGCCTCGTTGAGGGAGGGCACGGTGTGGCTTGCGTCGCCCGTCCGGGGCCGGGACCACTGAACGGCCCCTGCTGTGACTGGGGTCCTGGTGTACTGGCCACCACCACCGGGCGAGGCAGAGGGGGCCGGCAGTGGCTGGGAGCGGCGAGCAGGTGAAGGAGTGGGAGGACTTCGACTGGGTGGTGTGGCGACTGACCGCGGATGACCCGGAAGGGCGTGTCCAGACTCCTTTCGAGGGGCAGAGCAGCTGCCGGACCTGGCGGAGCGCACCCGGAAGCCGATGACGGAACTCGCCGCCCAACTGGGCTGCGTGTACGAGGACTGCTGCGACGACGACACCTACGGCGAGGACGTCCCGTACTACGCCTGGTGGGTACGCCTGCCGCAGGCCGAACACGCCCGCCGCACCGAGGCCGGCATCCCCGCTGCCGTCGACCAGCTGCACCAGTACCTCCGCGCGCAGCTGCCCGACCAGCTGCCCTGGGAGATCGCTCCTGACCGGGAACGCACCATTGACCACGCCGCCAGCACAGCCATGCGCGAGGCGTACGCCGACGTCATCACCCCCTTCGAGCAGGCGCTCATGCCGCTGCGCATCGACGGCGCCGCCGACCTCGACCCGCGGGCCAAGGTATGGAAGTGGGAGGAACGCCTGCTGGTCGGCACGTTCGACCTGTGGCTGTGCAACGACCCGGACCGCCCCCACACCTGGCTGGTGGTCAGCGTCGGGCTGTGGACCGAGCCGCAGGCAGCTGTTCGACGAAGAGCCCGCCGCCCGTCTCGGTCACTTCGACTTCACCCCGCACCACCCGCTGCTGTTCCTGCCGCGCCCACCGGGGCCTGCGACCTTCACCGCCCGGGTAACCGGCGGCGCCTTCCCCGACAAGAGCTCCTCGCGTTCCAGAGGAGCCGACACGGTCGCCGTCGCCCACCAGTGGACCGCGAACGACCCGGCCGTCCTGGCCGCACGCGTCCGCAGGGATCTCACTACGCTGCTCCCCCACCTGCCCGCACCGCGCTGAAGGAGCCCTCTGGTGCCGTCGTACGCGAAGGACCCGCGCTGCATCGTCATGGCCGATGCACTCGTTCCACTGCTGCGCCGGGCCTGCCCTGAGGGTGCTGGTGGATACGGCGGCTACTACCAGGTGAACCTCGGTGACGAGGAGGCCGTGGGGCTGGGCGGGGTGGAGCTGATCCGGGCTGCGATGCGCAAGGCGGCCAAGCAGCTCGGCTGGAAGGTCACCACCATCGGGTGGATCGGCACCCGCAACGGCACCATGGTCGCCGTCCAGGACACGCGCGAGGTCCCCGACGAGTTCCGGGCCGTGGTCGAAGAGGCGATGAACGACAAGCCGCGCGCGGCGCTCCACAAGGTCTGGGGCGAACCGGGCCCGGTGCCGGTGCAGCGCAGTTCGGTGCCGCTGATGACGCAGGAGTTCCGCGCGGCTGTCGCCGGCGGCGGCATCTGAACCGGGCGGCCCGGCCGGACGCGAAGGGGTACATGTACCGCATGGCGGGTGAGCGGCTGCACTGGCCGGCCGTCGTGGACCGGGCCAGGCAGATCGTGGAGAGCTACGAGGGCGGCGTCACGCTGCGCCAGGTGATGTACCGGCTCGTCTCCGAAGGCGTGCTGCCGCATACGCCGTCGATGTACCTGCGGCTGTCCTCCCGGCTCGCCCAGGCCCGCCGCGAGGGCCGCTTCCCGGACCTGGTCGACACCCTGCGCGAGGTCCACGTGCCGCCTGCCTGGCCCGACGCGGGCGCCTTCCTGCGCGAAGCCGTCGACTGGTTCGCTCTGGACCGCACCCGCGGCCAGGAGCACGCCCTGTACGTGGCGGCGGAGAAGGACACCCTGCGCCAGCTGCTCACCGGCTGGCTCGCCGACTACGGCATCCCGGTCCTGGTGGTCCGCGGCTTCGGCTCCCAGTCCTACGTCGACGTCGTCCGCCAGCGCACCGCCCGCGACCCGCGCGAAGCGCACCTGCCGTACGTCGTTCTCCCGGGCGCTCCGACGTGTGGCAGGACGCTGCGTCTGACCCCGGTTCTCAAGGGCCTTTCCTGCGCCGCGGCAGCCGGTGCCGTTGCACCCTGACGGGCACGGCGTGAACACCGGTGTGGCTACGTCCAGTTGCCTTGTTACCGAATGCGGACAGATCCGGCGGTGGCTGCCGCGCGCATCGCTACTCGTGGACCTGCTGCTCGGGCAGGCATTCCTGTTCGTCATCATCCGGTTCTCGGCCATAACCGGATGGGCCATCGGCCTGGTGCAGCTCTGGGTGCTCTCGGCCGAGCTGAGGCTGCTCGACGCCACCACAGAAAGAAGAGGTCACCGAGGTCCCCGCCCGCAGGACCGTCTCGCCGGCGCTGCGATCACGCCCGCCGACTCGCCTGCTCAACTCCGCCCACCAGAACGCCCAGTCGCCAACTGAAGCCCCGGCGAAAGCGCTCTTCATGAACGTGGCCTCGGCCTCGGCCTCCACTGTGGTGATCGACCCGTCGGTGAAATGAAAGCTGAGTTCGGCCAGAACCAGGATGGTCTCGTGGTGGAGGACCGGCACTTCCGGGTCACCGCCGTGCAGCGTGCCACAACGCCGCCGAGGCCGCCGTGTGAGTGTCCGTTCCAGGGCAGGCCTCAGTCCGAGTTCTCCTTCCTCTGGAGCGCGGCCAGCTCGTCGAAAGTACGGATCAGGACTGCGCGTCGCTCGTCCTTGTAACCCGAGGAGACCTCCAACTCGTCGATGTAGCCCTCCCACACCGCCATGTACGTCTTCTTCCACCCCTCGACCACATCAGCCTCAGGCAGTGACGCCCCTACGTAACCCTGCCGCGCCAGGAGGCTCAGCAACTCCAAATTGGCCGGCACCGCGACTCCCCAATACTCGTCGGGTTCGATCCCGACCGGGTCGCCCGCCATCGCTTCCGCGACCTCGGTGATGAGCCGGTCCGTGAGGATCGACAGGTGGTCTGCGGCCGTGTCGTTCTCGAAGTTGCCAGTTCCCCAGTCGCCCACGGGATCTCCTCTGCTCGCCGGGTCGTTCGCAAGAGTTGTATCAGCGTGTACTGACAACCGGGCCGCACGGAGGTGCGGCAGGCGAGGCCGGAAAATCCTGAACCGGTGTGGGAGGTGCCGCCGGGGCCCAGGTCCTCGGCTTGTCGCGGGAATCCAGTGGCCTTGGGACAGCCGGGCTGACATCTTCCGCCAGGAGTTCCGCTTCGCCAGGCGGACACATGGGGTGAGCCGGACGCAGCGACCGCGCAGGTCACCGACCGCTACGGGACCGCGCGGACGATGGTCTGGGACCGTATCCGTCCCCGGCTCACCACCCGCTCGCCTGGATCGACCACGATGGCGAACTCCCCGTTATCGAGGGCGCGTTGATCCGGCTGGAGGTCACCACAGTGGTCTTGCCGGAGAGCGCCGGTGCATCGATGCCCGATCTGGAGCCGGCCGGGCGAGTGCCGGGGCCGGAGCGGCACCCCATCGGCTACGTCACAGTCCGACCTGCACCGATACGGTCGCCGCGCCTGCGCGGGAGGGTCAGTAGCTGGGTGGCGTGATGCTGAGCATGAAGCGCACGCTGCTTCTGCCGTCGTTGACGAAGCGGTGAGGGATGTTCGAGTCGAAGTGGCAACTGTCGCCCGCCTTGAGAACGTGGGTCTGGTCGCCTACCTGGACTGTGAGCCGGCCGGTGAGGACGACGGCGCACTCCTCCGACGGGTGCGTCCGGAGAGTCTGCGAGGAGGCGGCTCCGGGTTCGAGTACCCCTTCGAGGACCTCTAGTCTGGCTCCTCCGGGCGAGGCACGGGTGTAAGTGATGGCGTGGTGTGGCGAGGAGATCCGGTACCGGTCCTCGCGGCGGATGACCGCGACCGTCTGCTGGTCGCCGTCCTGGAACAGATTGAACAGGGGGACATCGAGGGCTTCTGCGATCCGGCGCATCGTCTCGAGGCTGGGGTCGGTTACGCCACGTTCAACCTGGCTGATCAGGCCCGTGGAGACGCCGGCGCGGTCAGCGAGTTCCCGGACGGTCATGCCCTTGAGGTTGCGATATTCACGAATCCTTGTCACGGCCACCACGCCATTATCCAGTACGGCCTCGGCCGCGTGCCTTGGGCTCCTGCCCGAGCACGCGGCCGAAGCCCGCACACCTCTCAGGTCATCCGGCGAGGCTGACCTCGGTCGCCTTCTCGGGGTCCTTGGTCATCTCATCTCCGGTCCCGACGTCGATCGCGGTGTCCGAGGGAGGCGCGGTGACCATGGTCACCGCGACCGTCACGATGAGATTGATGACGAGGGCAGGCAGACCGATGACCATTCCAGAGGGCACGGCGTGCAGCACGACCGTGCTCAGGTCGGGAACGGCGACGACCAGCCCGCCGCAGATCGCGCCGGCGGCCAGCCCCGCCGCGGTGACCCGCCGCCACAGCATGGACAGGAACAAAGCGGGCGCCAGCTGGCCGACGGCGCTGTACACACTCGTCATGATCGTCAGCAAGGTGGCATTGCTGCCGGCGGCCAGCAGCACCGACAGTGCAGTGAACACGATGAGGCCGGCCCGGGTCAGCGACAGCGACGACGACCAGCGCTGAGATACGGCTCCGATCACGTTCCGGCTGAACAGGCTGCTGGCTGCCACCATGAGTACCGCGGTGGGTACGAGTGCAATGAGAATGCCCGCGCCTCCGAGAATTCCGACGACCCAGTCCGGGTACTTCTCCTGCACGAACACGAGTAGCGACTGGTTGGCCTGCTTGCCGGCCAGATCCGGCAGCGCGAGCAGCGAGGCGTACGCGATGATGATGATCAGGACGTAGAACAGGGAGTACAGGGGCTGGATCACCTGGTTGCGGCGGATCGTGGTCACGTCCTTGGCACTGTAGGACACCTGGAACGCATGGGGCAGGGCGAAGGCGCCCAGCGGGACGAGGAGCAGGAAGCTGGTCCACCACCAGGTGTTCGTTGCGGCGCCGCCGTGGATGCCCGGGAGAGTGGCTGCGGCGGGGTGAGTCCGCTTGACGCCGTCGAAGATGCCCAGGAGGCCGTCGGCACCGGCTGCTTTCGCCGCACCGGCGGCGATCACGAGCAGGACCGCCACCAGCAGAATGTCTTTGACGATCGACGTATAGGCGGCGCTGCGCATGCCTCCGACCAGGACGAACGCGGCCACCAGAACACCGCCGGCCACGACATAGGCGACGGACGGCACCCCGGTGCCGAACAGGGTGGCCAGGATGAGACTCAGACCGGTCAGCTGCAGCTGACCGTAGAGCAGCAGCGCGACGATGCCGAAGACGGCCACCAGACCACCGAACCAGGGTGCTTCGAACCGGGCGGTGAAGTAGTCGGCCATGGTCACCAGCCCGCGTCGCTTACCCGCCCGCCAGATCTTCGGCACCATCCAGTAGCCGACCGTGGCGGTCAGGACCACGGTGCCGAGACTGTAGAAGCCGGGCGCGCCGTTGCTGAACACAGCCTGAGAGGAACCCAGCAACGCGGACGTGGTGAAGGTCTCCCCGACAAGCAGGAACCAGAACAGCAGGGTGCCAAAGCGTCGGCCGCCAACGGACCATTCCTGCAGGTTCATGGTCCGGCCGCGAGCGGCCGCCACGGTGCCCCACACGATGGAGCCGATCGCGATCACGAAGGTGAGGATCATAGCCATCTCGTGCTCCTCACACCCGGCCCATGTCGCCGCGAGAGCGGTCGACGCAGTAGACGGCAGCGATGGCGCCGGACCCGGCCAGGACGCCGAGGGTCATCCAGACCAGCAGAAACGGGATCGAGCCGAAGACGTAGTCGACGCGGTTGGCCAGGGGGACCGAACCGATGCACCACATTGGCGGGATGGCCAGCAAGAGCCAGTGCCAGCGGCGCCGGGGGCGGCGCCCGACTGCCGCAGTTGTTGGTCTAGACATGCTGCTCCGATCGGCGCAAGGGCCTTGACCCGGCTTTGGGCGAGTGTTCCCTTCGCCTTCAGCCGGAATGAACTCGCATCAATGTCAGTGACGCGCACCGCGCCGTCAACCCTGCGGAAGTAGATTCTTTTCCCCGGTATTGCGTAGTCACACTGACGCGTGTTCACTGTGACTAACAGACGTGAGGCGTTGTTCACACGGAGGAGACCCTATGGATCCCGACCGGTTCCGAGCACAGTTCCCCAGCTTGGCCGACACCACGCACCTGGCTTCCTGTAGCCAGGGCGCCGTGTCCGCACGTGTCACCACGGCGCTGGCAGAGATGGCCTACGCGATGCGGGACCAGGGCGCGCCGTGGGAAGCGTGGATGGTTGAGATCGAGCGACTGCGCGAGGTGACGGCGGGCTTCCTCAACGCATCCACCAGCGAGATCGCCCTCGTGCCCTCCGCATCGCACGGCGCGTTCCAGGTGGCCAACGCGGTGAACTTCTCAGGCGGCGGGGTGATCGTCTCCATGGCTGCGGAGTTTCCCAGCATCGGCCAGGTGCTGCACGCCCAGCGTCCTGGGCCCGGCGAAGTGCGGTGGGTCAGCCAGGATGCCATGCAGACACTCGGCGTGGTCGAGGCATACCGCGCCCAGATCGACGACAGCACCCGGCTGGTGTCGGTGCCGCTGGCGTTGTATACGAACGGATCCCTCCAACCGGTCAACGAGATCGCCAAACACGCACGTGCGGTCGGGGCCCGCGTGATGGTCGATGCCTACCAGGCAGCCGGCGTGGTCCCCATCGACGTTGCCGAGATCGACTGCGACTACCTCATCGCCGGCACCCTGAAATACATGCTGGGTCTCGCCGGGATCGCCGTACTCTTCGCCCGGTCGGGCGTCACGGACGAGAACCCGCCCCGGATGACCGGCTGGTTCGGCCGCCCGAACCCGTTCAACTTTGATCCCACCAACCTCGAATACCCCACAGAGGCCCGCCGCTTCGAGTCCGGTACGCTGGCCGTCCCCTCGGTGTACGCGGCACGGGCCGGAATCGAAACGCTCAACCAGGTCGACCCGATCACTCGGTGGGCCCACATCGAGAAGCTGGTCGCCGAGACCGGTGCCCGTCTGACCGAGGCGGGCGAGACACTGAGCGTGCCGGCCCCCGGCGCCCGCCCCGGCCCCCAGGTCGCGATAGCCGACACCGACCCGGAGGCTCTGGCTGCGTTCCTGGCCACACGCCGGATCGTCACCTCCCCGCGCGGGTCGAACCTGCGCGTCGCCTTCCACTACTACAACACCAGCGACGACATCGACCGCCTGTGCGCGGCGATCCAGGGTTACCGGAGGCAGTCGTGACCACCCGTACCGTCCTTGCGGCCACCAGGCTTCTGACCGACTCCGCCGCGCCGCTGATCCACGACGCCATGGTGTGCGTCGAGGACGACACCATCACCTACGCCGGCCCCCGCAGCTCGGCGCCGGCCTGGGTGAGCACCGCCGAGAACGTCACCGACCTCGGCGACACCACCATCATGCCCGGCTTCATCGACTGCCACGTACACCTGTGCCTGGACCCGGACTCCGACACCGTCCTCACCGAGATGTCCTCCGACCATGAGGCGATGCGGCAGCTCATGGTCACCAACGCGCAGCGGCTGCTCGACGGTGGCGTCACCACCGCCCGCGACCTTGGCACACCCGGCACCCTGGGAACCGAGATACGGGACCTGCTCACCACGCTGCCCCACGCCACACCCCGGATGCTGGTGGCGAACGCACCGATCACCGTCACAGGAGGCCATGCCTGGGCCATGGGCGGCATCGCCGACGGCATCGACGAGATGCGAGCACAGGTACGCCACCACGCCGAACAAGGCGTCGACCTGATCAAGGTGATGACCACGGGCGGGTTCATGACACCCGGCAGTCATCCCTCCGAAGCCCGCTACACCGTCGACGAGTTGAGCGCTCTCATCACCGAAGCGCACGCAGCCGGCCTTCCGGTGACCACTCACGCGTTGGGCACCGAAGGCATCGAACGGGCCGTCCTGGCCGGTATCGACTGCATCGAACACTGCGGCTGGGTCACCCGGACCGGTACCCAGTTCGACCCCCGCATCGCCGCGATGATCGTCGAGCAGGGCATTGCCATCAGCCCCGCCATGAACACCGTCTGTACCGCCGAGCACTACATGTGTCCATGGGACGAACGAGAGTCCGTCATCGGCAACCTTCAAAAGCTCATCGCCCTGGATGCCGTCGTGGTCGCCGGCACCGACGCCGGCATCCCGCTCGTCCACTTCGAACGCTATGCCGACTGCCTGGAGGTCTTCGCCGACGCCGGAATGTCCCCCCGCCAGGTGCTCGCCAGCGCCACCGATGTCGCCGCCGAAGTCTGCGGCCTCAAAGACGTCACCGGGCGAGTGTCGCCCGGCCTGAGCGCCGACCTGATCGCTGTCGACGGCGACCCCACCCAGAGCATCGCCGGCCTCCACAAGCCGAGGTTCGTCATGGCCGCCGGCCGCCCCCACCCGATCCGCGATACCGCCCTTCATACCGGTGACGCCGAATCGCGCGCCCGAATCCGGCGCAAGCTAGAGGTCGGTGCAGGCCGTCACGACACCGGACAGTAAGCACCCGCCCGTGCAAGTCCGCTCCCCCCGCAAGCTCTGACGAGCCGCCAATTACCTTGTGCGTCGTGCCGGAACGTCGACGCCGAGCCTGACAGCAGCCCAACCCGGGCCGCACCTCGACTATCACAGTTACCTTTCTCGTGGCCCCGTAACTGGGCGCCTGGCCCCCGGGTCCGGTGTGGTCGTTTGCCCCCTGTTGTGCGCATGACCTGGGGGTTGTCGTCGGGCCTCGGGGCACCGCTTGACCGCTGATGAGGGGCCTGACGACCGCCCGGTCCGGTGCAACCCCGGACCGCTCCGGGGCACGGTCGCCGGTCGGGGTGAGAAGCTGTGATGAAACCCGTTGCTCTTGACCGTGCACAGGGTCGTCGAACGGAATTGTTCTCCTGGGTTGACCGGTCCCGGGCCAGCGAGGCTGGTTCGCGTTCTTCGAGATCTGACACCGCGGGGCATGCGCCGACGTGAGCCGCGTCGCGAAGGCGCGCCCGTGTCTCAGTCGTCGAGGGTGGTTTCGGCTTCGGCGACGGTTTCAAAGACCTGCGGGAACTGCTCCGCCCCGGTTCCGTGCAGGATTCGCCATAGACGGACAGGCACACCGGTCGGCACTAGCACGGCTCCGACGGCTAGTACTCCAGCAGGATTTCGCTGTCTGACCTGGTCTTTCTCCGGGTGGCGGGAGTGTAGCGGGACGTCGATCGTGCGGGGGCGGTCTCACGGAGACCGCCCCTCGATCGTGCGACACCGCCGCAGGTAGTGACAGCGACGGGGCGGCCTCCGAGGGTGATCACCGAGTCTGCCGCCGCGCAGTGGGACCTCGAACTGGACGACGACACCGGGTTCATCAAGAAGGGCATCACCTCAGCCGGGGTCCAGCGTCAGTACTCCGGAACTGCCGGACGGACCGAGAACTGCCAGATCGGCGGTGCGACGCGAGGTCGCACGCTGTGAGTGGTTACGTAGGGAGGAGGTCGGCCTGATGCCGATGACGTAACCCGGGCCCGTGTCCAAGGCCCGTCCCCTCCCCGGCGTGCGTCGCTGGTAACGGCGGGGTGCGAAGCTCGGGGAAGAAGCCCAAGGACTCCCGTTCCATCCGGGGGTCACAGGCAAGGGGAAGACCGGACGGGTGAAGCTCACTGAACCCTCAACGATGCTCCGTGATGGCAAGCCTCGCAGATGGGTAGCAACAGCGGGGTGCAGGGCTGGCCGCTGAGAAGCGGCGGGTGCCGGTCGAAGACACCGAGTCGGCCGGGAGGACACCACCGCCCCGGGGTAATGAGGGCGCCCACCCCGGTCGCATCTCACACGTGTGGAACGCGACAACCCCGTTGGGGTCCAGACCTGTTGGTCTGGTCAGCCGACCGTAAGGGAGGCCCAGCTCCCCAGCGGGTGCAGGACGGCCCAGGAAGCCAATGCCGGCCGCCGAAAGGCAACAGGAAACCGGGACAGGCATCGGCACCTCCGCCGAGTCCCGCATAACTGGCCGGATACGGGTGCATGCCCGGACCCGAAAGGGTGCTGACGTGGGCCGGGTGAGCCTGTGAAGAACGCTGTCGGACAGGAACCGGAACCGAAGGGCAAGTTAGGCACCGTGACGGTCATACCCGCTGCCGATCCGGCCGCGACCAGCACCGTCCCGGTGAACGGACCGGAGGACGCTCCACCCGACTGGGAGGCCATCGACTGGCAGGCCCAGGAGGAGTCAGTACGGCGACTGCGGCAGAGAATCTTCACGGCATCGCAGGCAGGGGACCTCAAAAAGGTCCGCAACTTGCAGAAACTGATGCTCCGCTCCCGCGCTAACACGCTGCTCAGCGTGCGGCGGGTCACGGAGATCAACGCAGGACGCAAGACGGCCGGGATCGACGGTCAGGTTGTCCTGACCGCCTCGGGCAAGGCGGAACTGGCCCACCGGGTCCAGCACCGGATCAGCCCAGGCACGGCCCGGCCGGTCAAAAGGGTGTACATCCCCAAGCCAGGCGGCAGGAGACGCCCGCTCGGCATTCCCATGATCCTGGACCGGGTGGAGCAAGCCCGGGTCTCCCAGGCACTGGAACCGGAGTGGGAAGCGCGGTTCGAGCCGAAGTCGTACGGCTTCCGGCCCGGCCGTGGCTGTCAGGACGCGATCGCGGCGATCTACTGGACGGTCAAGGGCAGCAGAGCCCGCCGCCGGTGGGTACTGGACGCGGACCTGGCAGCGGCGTTCGACCGAATCGACCATGACCACCTTCTCCAGCAACTCGGTACGTTCCCCGCACGGGAACGGGTCGAGCAGTGGCTGCGAGCGGGTGTGGTCGAGGAGGGTCGGTTCACACCGACCGAGGAGGGGACTCCACAAGGCGGCGTGATCAGCCCGGTGCTCTTGAATATCGCTCTGCACGGGATGGAGACGGCTGCGGGAGTCCAGTACCGGCAGACCGGACGCCGTGCCGGTGACACCATGCCGGGCTCCCCGCTGCTGGTGAGATACGCCGACGATCTTGTCGCCCTGTGCCATTCACGGGAACAGGCCGAACAGGTCAAAGCGAGGCTTGCCGAGTGGCTGAAGCCGAGAGGGCTGGTCTTCAACGAGGACAAGACGCGCGTCGTCCACCTCGAAGAGGGCTGTGACTTCCTGGGCTTCACCATCCGCCGCTATCACGGCAAGCTGCTGATCAAGCCGAGCCGCGAGGCCGTCAGACGGATCCGGAACAGGCTGCGCGCCGAAGTGCGGTCCCTTCGCGGGGCCAATGTTGCTGCGGTGCTGCAACGGCTCAACCCGATCATCCGGGGATGGTCCGCCTACTACCGGAGCGTGGTCGCCAGCGAGGTCTTCACCGCGCTGGACGACTACATGTGGAAGCTCACCTACAAGTGGGCGACCCGCGCTCACACGAACAAGCCCCGGCACTGGGTCACCGCCCGGTACTACGGCACGTTCAACAAGTCCCGGCAGGACCAGTGGGTGTTCGGTGACCGTGACAGCGGCGCCTACCTGCTGAAATTCGCCTGGACGAAGATCGTCCGACACCAGATGGTCCACGGCGCGGCGTCCCCGGACGACCCCGCCCTGGCCACCTACTGGGCCGAACGGCGCCGCACCAGCCCGCCACCACCGATCGACCGCGCCACCCTGCGTCTGCTCCAGGCGCAGAAAGGGCAATGTCTGATCTGCCGGTGCCCGCTTCTGCACGCCGATGACCCGCCGTCCAGCCCCACCGAGTGGGAACAGTGGCTGCGGGGCACCCGCCAGGCGATCACCGCGAGGAAGATCACCTACCGTGGGATCGACACGTCGGACGGGGTGCAGCTCCGTCTCATCCACGCGGCCTGCCGCGCTGCATGTCTGTGAGGCTTCAGGGCTTGCCTGAGCCGAGCTGCGGGGAAAGCCCGCACGGCCGGTTCTGAGGGGGGACCGCCGCAGCAATGCGGCGGTCCTACCCGACTCTTCGCCGCCTACGCCTCCGCCCGCGGCCGGGCTCTGGTCGACCGCGAGCTCTACCTCCCGAAGTCCTGGACCGAGGACAGGGAACGCTGCCGCACCGCAAGGGTCCCCGACGAGCGGGAGTTCGCCACCAAGGGCGAACTGGCCCGGCACATGGTGCTGCGGGCCCTCGCCTCGCCGCTTCCCATCACTTGGGTCACCGCGGATTCCGCCTACGGGCAGGACAACCGGTTCCGCCGGCTGCTGGAACAGCCGGGTGCCGGCTACGTACTGGCCGTCCCCAAGTCCCAGTTCAGCGTGGGCTGTTCACGAATCGAGGGCTTGTTCGCGCAGGCCCCGGACGAGGCATGGGAGAAGATCTCCTGCGGCGACGGCGCGAAGGGGCCCCGTGTCTACCACTGGGCAGCGGTGCGGCTGCCAGCCCTCGCCGAGTTCGACTGTCAGGGCGAGGTTCCCCACCGGATGCGCCGGGCGCTGGCCCGGCGCAGCATCAGCAGGCCCGAGGAGATCGCCTGCTACCTCGCCTACGCACCCCTTCAGGTCACCGTCCAGGAGCTGGTGCGGGTCGCCGGGGCACGCTGGGCGATCGAGGAATGCTTCCAGGCCGCGAAGAACGAATGCGGCCTGGACCACTCTGGCCATGCTCGCGCACGCCTTCCTGGCGGCAACGGCACACCAGCCGTGGGAAAAAGGGGCGGCACAGGCGGGACGGCCGGGGCCATCGGGCTCAAGTGGCGGAGGTTCGGCGACTCCTGGCAGCTTGTCGTGCCCGGCCCCCGCACCTGAGCGGGCACCGAGGCCGACACCACGCGCTGAGCTGGTCGAACTGGCGCCGCCGACGCGAAGCAGTGGCCCGCCGCTGTCACTATCTGCGGCGGTGCCGCACGTGTCGGCGACGCCTGAAAACTGGCTCACGAACGGCGGATCAAAAGTGACCCACTCCGTGATCTTCTGACCATTCTGACTTCTGACAGGGAGTCAGGAGGAGAGGGTGATCCGCGTGGAGGACTGGGCAGAGATCCGCAGGCTGCACCGCGCTGAGGGCATGCCGGTCCGGGCTGTCGCCCGGCACCTGGGCATCTCGAAGAACACCGTGAAGAAGGCCCTGAACACCGACCGGCCGCCGAAGTACACCCGT
>NZ_BAAJXA010000049.1:0-71498 GCF_057537855.1 Streptomyces diversicolor | reverse complement strand
GAAAGACGCTGCGCGTCTTTCCTCTAAACCCGCTCCGCGTGTTCAGCAATTCCCGCTGCGCGGGAATCCGGATTTCCGCTGCGCTCCAATCCGAAGGTGAAGTAAATCCCGCTGTGCGGGAATTGACAGGGCGTCCGCTACGCTCCCGCCCAACCGGCTCCGCCGGTCACGGCCGAGCCGGCTTCCCTCGCCAAAACCTTCGGAGAATCCGCAGAACACCCCCATACCCTCCCTCGACTGACAGGGCGTCAAGCGGCCAGGACCAGCAGTGCATCACCTGATGCAGCATGTACCTTTGGCGGATCCTGGTCACACCCTCGCATGCTTCAAACTGAGGGCGGGATCCGTTCTGGAACCAGCCCTCTCCCTCACTGCATCAACCCAACCCACTAGGTGGGATCACGAACCAACCACCACCCACCGCGCGCTGCGCGCGTCCCCGCGCGAATTTCCCGCCTTCGGCGGGGCGTTATTGGAATTGGCCTGCGGTCATTTCCAATAACGTGCGTGCCTCCGGCACGGAATGCGGCTGGTTTTGTTTTGTGGGTGGGTTGTTAGGGTTTAGTTGAGGGTTTGTCAGGGTTGGGCTGCCTTCGGCAGAGCGGGTGCCTGGGGGTGGGGTGGAGGAGAGAGACGGACGGACGTGCGGCGGACGGGCAGGGAACTGGAGAAGGCGAGGGACGGGCCCCCGGGCCCTGTCCTGTCCCTGTCCCCTCCCCCGTCCTGCCCTCCGGGCCGGACACGCCCCCTCCACACCCACGCGATGGCGCGGCGGCGCAGCCGACGCGCAGCACACACACCACGGCCGCCCCGATCCCCGAAGCCCACCACCCACCCCGCACCCATTCCTCACTCATCCTTCAACCGGCGTGGAAAAAAGTGGCAGCAGAGGGGATGTCAGACCCTCGACCATGCGCGGGAACCTTGGTTGACCTGCGGATACGCCGACCCTCCCGAAGAGGCTCGCGCAAGAGATGTCGCAAGAGATGTCGCAGGAGTAGCCGCAAGAGAAGGCGCAAGAGATGTCGCAAGGTTCGGCGTTTCGTGTGTCGCCCTGGATCGAACGGTGTATTATTGATTTCACAGTCAGGCGGCAACCTGACTCAGTCTCAATCACCAACATGAGGAGCACCCTTGAACACGGAAGCGGAAACCGTTGACGCGGTAAGCCGACTCACGATCCACATTGCGGGGGAGCACGAGACCGACGCATCTATCGGCCTGACGCTCATCCCCCTTCTGAAGATCCCCACGGCCATCATCGAATTCCGGCACCCTACCGGCGCGCGCGTTTGGTGGGAAGGCTGGTGCGAGGCCGCCGCAATGCTCGACAGGATCTTTCCCGAGCAGGTCGACGCGGGAGAATTGCGCGAACCCGAATTGAGCATCAATTCGTTTGTGATCCTGGACGACGCGCCCCGACGCGCCAAGGTCCGGGCCCGCAGCGCGGCAGTGAGCCCCGACGGAGTCGGTGCACTGTCGGTCACCGTCGGGGGTCTGACGATCGCGTGCGCGTCTCGCGCGGCTGTCGAGTGCCAGGTGCGCGGGTGGCGCGAGGCGTACGAAGTGCTGGCCCTTGACGGGGGGTTCGGACTGCCGTCCGCCGACGAGGTGGCCGCCCGCGTACGGGCCGACCACGCCCGCCACGGGGTCAACGAGCTGTTGACGGCCGCCGAGGAGCAGCGGGCAGCCCGGACGCAGTGACCCGCCCAGGGTGGGGCGGCCACCGGTCGCCCCACCCTCCCGGAGCCGCAGCCACCAGAGAGGGGACAGCATGACCGCCACAGGACCGATCAGCCGGGGGCAGCGGGTACGCATCGAGCGCAACCCCAGCCGGAGTCTGGCCGCCCACGCTCGCCCGAGGACCGCGAACCAGCCCGCCCCGTGGCCCGAGGTATGGGAAGGCACCGTGTTGCAAGTGGCGTACGACGAAGACGAGTTGATTGGCGTCGAGATCTACGGCAGGCGCGAGAGCACCGGCGAGACGAAGCGCGTCGCGTTCAGCCTCAGCCGCAACCCGTTCTTTCGTACGAGCGTGACGCCGGTGGAGTCGCCGTAACTCACCAGGTCCGGGGGGTGATTGAGGGTTGACGATCACCCCCCGTGAGAGTGTATTATTGATTCTGCGGGTGAGCGGCAACTCACCCGCCGCCAACTCAACCACCCAAGGCAGGGGAACGATGAGCGAGTACCAGGACCACGTACGGCAGAGCCTCGAAGGGCAGAACGTCGACCCGGGCGAGGATCTCGGCATTGACGCGATGCGGTGGACGCCGGACCCCGTCAGCGAGGACGTGACGGACGAGGCGACGCAGACCGCCGCCGACACGGCACATGCGTTGCTCGACCGCGCCGCCGACGCGTACCTGTCCCTTCTGAACGCCGTTCTTGGCGACGGGACGCACCACATGGTGGCGAGCGCCAGCACGCCGCACGGTGACCTCATCGAAGGCCAGGAACTCACCGTCATCGGTGACGCCCTGGTCATCAACGAGGCCGCATCCATGCGTGTCTGCGCAGTGATCGCGGCAGGCATGGTCGGGTGCGGCACCGGTGGTCTGGTCGTGCGCACCTTCGGCCCCAACGGGTCGGAGTTCGTACGCGGCTGGAGGGTGCGGAACTTCTGGCTTCGGCCGCTCACCGCGCAGGAGATCCGGGAGGCGTACACCGTCGACACCGAGACCGGTGCGCCGGTGGCCCCGGAACCGGGCGTTGAGTACCGGCAGGCCGAGCGTGTGCCCCGTCCGGACCAGGCCCCGACGCACGGCGCGGGCGCCAGCCACACCGCGCCCCGGGACAACCGGCCCCCGAACCGCCGCAACTGAGCACCACCCGCCGGGGCCGGTCGCCCGACCGGCCCCGGCGGGAACGCCCTTGCCTCCCCCTGCCCTGCCTCCCGGTGTGAGCGGCAACTCACCCGGCACCAGCCCGACCCAGGAGTGACCCGACATGACCGCGACCACGCGCCCCGCCAGCAGCACGAGCGCCCCCGCCCAGGCGCCGGCCCCGACCCCTGCCGAAGTGCCGGCGCCCACCGCCCCGCCCGCCGAGGAGCCCCACACGGCGGACGCCCGAGGGGTGGCCCTGCCCCGCAACCTGGCCCGCCTCACCGCCCAGGCCGAGGAGGCCGGATGGACGGCCACCGTCCAGACGCAGCCCGGACACTGCGCGCTGCTGCTCACCGCCTGCCAGGAGGCCGGGGAAACCGTCCTGCGCTGCGTGTGGCGGCTCACCGCCCGGGGGCACCGCTGGGACGGCGCCACCCTCACTCGCTACGGCCAGACGGCCGCCCAGGGCATCGCATGGCGCGCCGTCGCGGACCTGGTGACCGCCGAGGCGCCCACCGCCCGCACACAGCCGACCGCGTCGGACCGGGCGGACGCTCCGGCGCCCGGTCCGGCCGTTACCGCGGCGGAGACTTCGGCCCCCCGGGGGCGTGCCCGTAAGGCGCCGTCCGTGACGGACGTCGAGCGCGCGCGTAGGGCGGCGGAGGAGTGGCCGGAAGCGATGGAAGCGCGGTCGCTGGGCGACCGTTACGAGGGGGAGTTCCGGCGCTCCGACCTGCTGTCGGAACTGTCCGTGTGCGGTGAGCGGTTCCCGTTCCGCTTCCATTTCAAGTCGGGCGGCGGACACACCGTGACCCTTCCGACGGGGGACGTGCGCGGTACGTGGGGTGAGGTCACGGGGGCCGCTATCGCGTACGTGATCGCGGAGCGTCCGGCGGCGGTGCTGCGCGCGACGGCCGAGACGGCGCGCGTGTACGGCATCCATGCGGAGAGGGCGGCGGAGCGGGCGGAGGAGAACGCGCAGACGGCCGTGTCGGTCGGCATGGCGCGCGCTGCCCTGGACACGGTCCGTGCGTTCGCTCAGGGCATCGATTGGGACGGGCTGACGGACGAGCAGTACGACAGCGCCCGGGGTGCGGTCCGTGAGGCCGAAGAGTGCGCAGAGGGGGCAGAGTCCGCGTACGGGCGGGGCGACGTCGAGACGGCCCGTTGGGAAGCGCGTGACGCTCTCGCCGTCGTGCGCTGGTTCGGGCTTGACATGCCGTCGGCTCAGGAGTGCGCGGAGCGTGCGCCGGAACCGCGCGCGGTTGCTGGGCGGTTGCGGCCCCAGGCGTCGGCGTTCCTGCTGCGCATCACCCGCCCGGGGTGGGAAGGGCCGGCCGAGAAGACCGAGGTTCCGACCGGCGACGCTCCGGCCGGTAGCGGCGTGACACCGGACGTTCCGGCGGTGTTGCCCGACGTCGTGTCGGACCCCGGCGGGGTGGACGGGTGGGAGACCGACGGGGGCGCGGTTCAGGTGCTGCCGGTGATCTGCCACGGCAACGGGGGTGGGGTGTTCCCGGTGGCTTTCCGTGGCCCGTATGAGGGCACGGTGCGGGTGTCGCGGGCGTGGCTGACGGAGCGTGCGCGCCGTGAGCTGACCGTGGCGCGTGAGCGGCTGACGGTGGCGGAGGAGCACGCGGAGACGTGCGCGGCGTGGCGGCGGGATGCGTACGACCTTCACCAGGAAGTACGCCGGTCGGCTGGTGTGCTGGGTGAGCGCGTGGTGGTGCATTACGAGACGTCCGGCAGGTGGTCGGAGCGTGCCCGTGAAGCCTCGTTGGCGGCGGACTCGCGGCGGATGCGTGCGCGGGATGCGGTCCGGCGGTGTGAGCGTGAGCTGTCCGGCCTGGAGGCGGAGGCGGCGGAACCGGGGCGCCGGTCGAAGTCCGCGCGTGCGTTCCTGGCACGTGCCGTCTCTGGGGATGTTCCGGCCGGCCGCGGGGCGTGGGTGTCCGCCGACGGCGGTACGGCGGTGATGTTCGAGCTTCCCGCAGACATCGACGTGAACCCGGACGTGAGGCATGGGGAAGCGAACGAGCAGCGTCGGGCATTCGTTGACCTGTTGGCCGATGCCGTGGCCGCGCGGGATGAAGGCCGCGCGCTGATCGGCCGTGACCTCCCGTCGAAGAAGACGCATGGACGTACGGCCGGTGTCGAGAAGGGCCAGGCGTCCGCCTCGGTCAAGGGCCTGGACGTCAAGCCGTGGAAGGCTCCGAGGGTTCCGGCGGAGGGCTCGCCGCTGGATACCGAGACGCTCGCCACGTGGGACGCAGTGGGGGATGTAGTGGCGGAGAGTGAGGCTGCCCCCGGGGTGTGGCTGCCCATGGCCGCCGTGTCGTTCGCGGAAACGGCCATGGCCAACGGCTGGACGGTGGCCATGCAGCGCAGCACTGACGGGGGCATGGTCGCGGTGCGCGTCGCCGGTGTCGCGGTTAAGAACGGCGAACCGCTCGCCTATGAGTTGCTCGCGGTGTGGGACGGCGGGATGTTCCGTGAGGACCGGTCGGCGGTGTGGGTTACCGGTCGGCGGGTGACGCGCAAGCGCACCCCGTTGTGGTCGGCGCCGGTCCGGGTAGGCCGGTCGGGCAAGCACCAAGATCCGTCGATGTTGGCGACGGTGCAGCATGCGGCGGAGCCGGGCACGCTCGCACGGATCCCGCTGGGCAGCTCGGCGCCTGCCCCCGAGGGTGTGAGCGACCCCGGCGGCATGGACGGATGGGAGGGCGAGGGCGGAGCGCTCGCGCGGGATGATGGCGGAGAGCTCCCCCCGTCGGCAACCCGTGACGAGGTGTCCGCGCGAGAGGCTGACGTGGTGTCCGACCCGTCCGGGGCGGACGTGTGGGATGCAGAGGGCGGCACGGTGCCGGGCGTCGACACCCCGGCCCCCGTCGCCGCGGCTGCGGCGGTTATGCCGATCGACTGGGCGAAGCCTGCCGGGCGCGGTGACTGCGCGGCGGCAAACACGTGTGGCGGGTTCGGGGTGCTGCTGTGGGACGTGCCCGGCTGCGCTCCGCGCTGCGCCGAGTGCGCCGCACGGGTCATGGGGCACACTCCGGCGGCACTGCGCGCGCTCACCCTGCCCGGGGACGTCGCGGAGGCGGAGGAGGAGGCCGAGGCAGCCGACATCGTCATCCGGCACACCCACGAAGACGGCACCACCGTTGAGGGCTCCGCCAAGGGTGACGGGGTGTGGGAAGCGTTGCGCCCGCTGGGCTGGACCTACCGGCGCAACCCCGGGATCTTCATCCGTGGCAGCCGCTACAAGGGCGCCGACCGGTGGAAGATCAACCGGGCTGCGGACGCGGTGCGCGCACTCGGCCTGTCATGCGCTGTGGTGATCGAAGAAGCCATGTCGTTCGCCGAGCGGGAGGCCGCCCGCGTGGACGCGGCCGAGGACCGGGCGCAGCGGTACGCGCACCGGTCCGGACGTGCGGCGGCATCATCGCAGGCTGCGCGGGATGCCTCGGACCGGATCGGCGAACGGTTCTGGATGGGTCAGCCGATCTTGGTAGGCCACCATTCGGAAGGGCGCGCCCGCAGGCACCAGGAGCGCATGCACAACGCCATGCGCAAGAGCATCGCCGAGGGCGAGCGGGCCGGTTACTGGGCCAACCGCGCCCAGGCGGCGGAGGCTTACGAGCGGTACCGGAAGAACCCGGGGCGCACGCTGCGCCGTATCGAGAAGCTCGAGGCGGAGCGGCGCGGCGTTCTGCGGGAGCGCGACGGCGTTGACGACAAGGGCCGCACCGCTGATGTGTGGCGACGCGAGCCGTCCGAGGCGCGCCACCAGGAGCTGACGCGCCGTCTGGCCGAGTACGACGAAGAGCTGACGTACTGGGCGGAGACGATCAAGGAGGCGGAGCGGCGCGGCTTCAAGGTGTGGGGACGGGCCGACTTCGTGAAGGGCGATTTCGTGCAGTGGCGGGGGTCCTGGTACGAGGTAACCCGGGTGAACGCCAAGACGGTGACCGTGCCGCACATCCACGCCGCGTTCGATGGCGGCACCGTCGGCGCCGTCGGCGGCTGCCGCGTGGTCACCCGCGCGGCAACGGCTGAGACCCGGCACAAGGGCAGCACGTACACGCTGCCCTACAACGAGGTGAGCGGACGCATGTCGGCCGAGCAGATGCGGGCCGCCCTGGCAGGTGAGCCGATCCCCGCCGACCCGCGCGACATCACCCCGGAGCCCGCCCCGACACCGGGTTCCTTGCCGCCGTCGCCGCCGGCCTGACCGTCACCACGCCGCCCCCACCGCCTGACCACCCCATGGCCGGGCGCCCACGGCGCCGGCCGCCTCCCAGGATTCCTCAGAGGAAGCACAGCTATGCGCCTGAGCAAGCGCCGAGCGACCACCCTGAACCGACGCGCGCGGTTTCTGCACCAGCACCGGAAGCAGCGGGGCACGTTGCCGTGCCTGGAGACCGGCGGGACCCAGGTCTATGCCTACTGGAGCTGCGGTGAAGGCCTTGTGGTGTCCGTCCATCTGGACACCGGCGAGGTACCCGGCGACCTGATCAGCCCGGATGGAACGATCCCGATCCGGATCACGGTCAACGGTGAATGTGTCTTCAGTGCCGACTGATACGGCGGAAGCGTTGAACCTCCCCAGGTAAGCGCGTATTATTGATTTCAGGGATGAGCGGCAACTCACCCACCACCAACCCAACTCATAGCAGAGGGACAGGGCATGGACTACATCGACACCAAGGACGTGGCCGCCGAACTCCGGAACCGCCTGAAGAGCGCGTTTCCCGGCGTGAAGTTCAGCGTGCGCAAGGGCACCGGTACCGCCGCCGCGTGGATCTCCGTCTACTGGACCGACGGCCCCTGCACGGCCGATGTCGAAGAGCACACCCGCCCCATGCAGGGCGCGCAGTTCAACGGCATGGAGGACCGCTACGAGTCCACCGACAACACGGTCACCGTCACCGTCAAGGGCCGGAAGGTCACCGGTAAGCCGCTGGTCGACGGCATCAACACCCACCGGGACGTCTCCGATGACGCACTGAAGGCCGCCGCCGCCCTGTGGTCCGAGGCCCACGACGGCACCGAGCCGCCCACGAGCGGCATGCTCGACGCCTGCGTCATCGACGGCCACGTCATCCAGGAGAACTGGGCCCCGCAGCAGATGTGGCAGATTGCCCATGACGTTGTCCTGCCCCAGCGCTGGGCCGCCGCCCAGGAGCAGGCCGCCGCCCAGGCCGCCCGCCCGGCGAGCGCCCGCGAGGAGGGCGACGAGGGACTCACGCTCCAGCACACGACCGAGGACGGGACGACGGTCACCGGTACGCGTCTGGGCGACGGCGCCGCCGACGTGCTCAAGCGCCACGGCTTCAGGTGGCACCGCAAGAACCAGTACTGGTACGCGCCCGGCAGCCGCGACCAGCAGGCCGACACCGAGTTCATGGCCGCCGTCGCCGCCGACCTGCGCGCCGAAAACCTGAGCGTCACCACGGCACAGCCCGAGCCGACCCCCACCGCCTGACCGCCCCACGGCCGGGCGCCCACGGCGCCCGGCCCGGCCTGCCTCCCGGAGTCCTCATGCCCACCCATGCTGCCTTCCAGCTCATCGGCGACCGCTCCCACCAGTGCGACGCCACCGCCACCTACACCCACAACGGCGCCCGCGCGTACGCACTGTGCGACGGCATCGGCTCCAGCGACGCGGTACGCGAATGGACCCGCACCGCCGCCCGCCGGCTCGCCCGGGCCGCCGCTCACCGCGCCGACGCCGAGACCGGTCTGAGGGCCGTCTACGAGGCGTACGCCACCGAGCCGGACCGGCAGGACAAGTACGCCCGCTACGACCTGCCCGCCGCGTGCGCCGTCGTGGCCGTCACCGCCCCCGGCAAGCCGCTCACCGTCGCCTGGTGCGGAGACGCCCGCGCCTACGTCCTCACCCCGCGCGGCACCGTCCACCGCCTCACCGACGACCACAACCTTCGGCGCGTCTTCCAGGGCAGCCGCAACCGCATCACGTCGTGCCTGGGCGCGACGGAGACCGACGAGGAGCGGAAAGCCCAGTACGGGCATCCCGCCATCGAGTCCACCACCCGTGACCCGGAGAACTGCCGTCTGCTGCTGGCCAGTGACGGCGCGTACGAGCCCCTGGAGGACTCAGCCCGCAACCTGGCCGACTACCTCACCGGTACGCCGAGCCAGGCCGCACGGGACGTCGCCACCTCGGCGATCGGCCACGCCGGAACCTACGCCGACAACGCAACCGCCCTGGTTGCCGACCTTCGCACCGCCCGCACCAGGTAAGCCGCGGGTCGCACCCCGGTAACCACCTCCGAGCCGACCACCCGACCGGCCGGGCGCCCCAGACGCCCGGCCCACCGAGCGGAGCCCCCATGTCCACGCACTTCCCCTCTCAGCTCACCGGCGATCGCCCGCACCCGCCCGCCGCCGTCACGGACCTGGGCGCCGTCGAGGCGTGGGAGACGGACGGCGGAGCCTGCGCCAGCGTCCAGACGCTCCGCGCCCCGCAGGCCGCCCCGACCGCCCCCGGCAGCGCCCGGCGGATGTTCATCGCCCGTTGCGCCGTAGGGGCTTCCGGGTTCCGCACGGCTGACGGCCTGGCCCTGACGGTGCACCGCGCCGAGGAGGACGGCGGCGCAGCTCTGTGCGGCGCTGCCCCGGCATGGTGGGAGTCCGCCGACCTGGGACAGGCCCTACGCCGGGTGTCCTGTCACGACTGCACCGAACTGTGGATCGAGCGGGCAGGAATCGGGCCCCGCTGGCAGGTGGCCGACTGCATGCGGTGGAGGGTCTACCGGACCGAACGCAACCGGTATGGCTCGCTCATCAGTGTGTTCGACGGCTACGTCACGCGCTGGGACCGCGTCATCGCCCACCGCCGGTGGTGCTTCTACCACTCCACAACGACGGCCGGTGTCCGCATCTCCGCCCACCCGCGCGACGGCGACGACCGCAAGGAGTGGTGGTTCCCCGCCACGACGCAGCCCAGCGCGTAACGCCCCTCTCACCGCCGGTCCGGCCGGCACCCCGGACCGGTGCACCACACCACCCCGAAAGGCGGCATGTCATGGCCGGAAAACTCAGCAAGGAACAGACCAAGCAGCACAACCGGGCGCGCGAACTGGTCGACATGGACCGGGACTTGACCGAGGAGGAGCGGGAATTCATTCTCGACCACTTCCACGAGTCCGCGAACATGGGCCGCACCCTGGACGGCGCGTTCTTCACACCGGCCGAGCTCGCCGGCGAGCTCCACCACGTGATCCCGGGTGACCGCATCATCGACCTGTGCGCGGGCATCGGACGCCTGGCCTGGCACGCCCGCGACTACTGGAACCGGCGCTGGGAGCGTCTGCCGCCACGCGAGATCGTGTGCGTGGAGAAGAACCCGGAGTACGTGAAGGTCGGGCGGCGCGTCCTGCCGGAGGCCACGTGGATCTGCGCCGATGTGCTCGACGTCCCGGGCATGAACCTCGGTCCGTTCGACTGCGCGATCAGCAACCCGCCGTTCGGGCGGATCAAGCGCAACGGCAACGCCCCCGGGTACCGAGGGCCGCTGTTCGAGTTCCACGTGATCGCGGTCGCCGAGACGCTCGCCCGGCGGGGAGCGTTCATCATCCCGAGGGAATCCGCACCGTTCCGCATCGAGACCGGATTCGTCTCGCAGGACTCGCCCGCGTACGAGCGCTTCCACCGCGAGACCGGGATCAAGCTCCGCCCCAACCCCGGCATCCCCACGGACGAGTACCGCGACCAGTGGCGCGACGCCTCACCGGCCGTTGAAATCGTGGTGCACAACCGCGACGAGGACGAGTTCGAGGCCCAGGCGGAGCAGGCCGCCCGCGCGGAGCAGGAAGCCGTGGCCAGCCGCCCGCACAAGCCGAAGGCCCAGCACGCCCGTGTGGCACCCAGGGCCGCACAGCCGGCCGAGTTCGGCGACGGCGGCGGGGACACCTTGTTCTGAAAAAGGGATTGATCAACCCCCATGAAGGTGTATTATTGATTTTGCAGGTGAGCGGCAATTCACCGGCCACCGACCGACCCACACCGAGCAGACAGGGAGCCGCACATGGGCGCCTACGGACACGACATCACCGCCGGAATGCTGGTCTTCGACCGGGAGGACTTCACCGCCTACCGGCCCGGCTCGGAGCCGGTCTGGCTGGTCGAGAAGGTGGCCGGACACGAGGAGCGCAGCCCGGGCGGCACCACCGTCTACAGCACGTACGCGCACCTCCGGAACGCCGAGGTTCACGGCAAGAACACCACCCCGTCGAACTCCGGATGGACCGGCACCAAACCCGTGGGACGGCTGGTCGAGGCCGCCGACGAGGACGACCACACCAAGCCGGGCACCTTCCGCATGGACTGCGCCATGGTGGCCTTCCTGCGCGCGACCCGCTTCCGGGGTTCCACCTCCGACGACTACCCGACCGTGCGCGACCTGGTGAACGCCGCCCCCTACGACCGGCACGGGTTCCTGGTGGGCGCGCGCACGGTCACCCCGCACGGCCTGCGCTACGAGCTGGGCGCCCTGTCGGTCTGCCTGGGGAACCTGTTCTGCGACCTGGAGGCAGGCCGCATCACGGCCGCCGACCTGGAGGCGGGCGGTATCTCCGTGCCGCTGCTGGAGGCCACCCGCGAGGCCCTGCGCACCGCCGACTCGGCCGTCCGGGCCTGAACCGTCCCGCCGGGCGCCGACCACGGCGCCCGGCCCCCTACCGGATGAGCGGCAACTCATCCGGCACCACTCGAAATCAGGAGGACACCGCGATGACCACGATCCGCCGGAACTGGACCAAGCGCGTTGCGGAGATCCGCACGGCGGCCCGCACCTGCCGCGCCTACGACTCCGACAGCGGCAACATGGTGCCGGTCGACCCGGCGCGCGCATTCGAGGCGTGGGAGAGCACGCCGCGCGCCCGGCTCACCGAGGACACCCCCGGGCAGAAGTGGACGGTCCACGTTCACTCCAACCGGTTCTACGAACTGACCGCCGAGGCCCCCGCTGCCCCGGCGGACGATTCGCCGGCCGCCGAGGTTCCCGCGGCTCCCACCGCCGCGCCCGGCTCCGGGCACGCGAACCAGGCCGCCGGACCGGCCAGCGCGCAGGACCGCAGCGCGGCTCGCACGCTCGCCCGGCGCACGCGGGCATCCGGTGTGCCGGGCCGTGACCGCCTGCCCGGTCATCTGCCCGCCCTGGCGGTCGATCTCGTGGGAAAGACCGTCCGCGTGAAGCTCGCCCAGGGCTACAGCCACGAGCAGATCCGGGACGCGTTCGAGCAGGAGCGGGCCGAAGCCGTGACCGCCGGAGACTCCCGGAGGGTTGCGGCCCTGGGGACGGTGCTCGAGGTGCACGCGGCGATGGTGGCCGGGGAGGACGCCGCCCCCACCGGCCCCGCACCGGCCGACCACGGCCACAGTTCCCCGCACGAGCGGCAGCCCGCCCGGCACCGGCCCGGCTCGCCGCGAGAAGAGCGGGTGAGCAGCGACAGCGTGCTGTCCCGCATCGATGCGGTTCTGTACGACGCGGCCGTCACCGACGATCCCGCCGTCAGCGACGACGCCATGCGGTCGGTCCCCCTGGCCGACGCGGACGAGTTCATCCATGTCTACACCCGCGCCCGGGCCCTGGCAGACGGCGTTCTGATCGCCGCCGACGCCGAGTTGGCCCGGGAGGCCGGCTTCCGAGTTCCGGTCGCCCTCACCAGCGCCGCGTGGGAAGGCTGCGTGGCCTGGAACGAGGGGGACAGCGAGCGGCAGGTACCGCAGGACGAGCGCGGCCGCCTGTGGGACGTGCTGACCATGACCCGCCACGCGATCCGGCGCAGCGGCGGGGGCGGCGGGCAGGTCACCGTCGACCTGCGGCGGGTGCCGCGCGACGGCCGCACCCAGCAGGCCCGCCCGGTCCAGCTCGTCTGCGCGATCGGGCCCGGCGACCACGGCGAGCCCGTGATCACCATCATGCAGCCCGACGAGGACTGACCCCCGCCGCCCGGGGGCGGACATCGTCCGCCCCCTCAGTCCTGGCTGACCACGCCGCAGTCTCCCGGATGAGCGGCAACCCATCCGGCACCGACCCGTCGAGAGGGCGAACCATCATGCCGTCCATCACCTACCAACTCGCCGCCGAAGCCGCGCCGTTGATGCCCGGCGGCGGCTGGACCGCCCGTCCGTCCGCAGCATCCGGCAAGGAGGGCGCCGTTCTGGAACACCCCGACGGGCGGCGCATCGAGATCAGCCCCGCACGGCGTGAGGGGTACGTCCGGGCGAGGGTCGCCTACCCGGACACGTCGTACAGCCTGATGCAACGGCACCGCCCCCGTACGGAGATGCGCGCCGACCGGGGCGGCAGGGCGCTGGAACAGGCCGTCCGTACCAAGCTGCTGCCGGTCTACGACGAGACCTTCCCGAAGGTGCTCGCGGCCAACGAGGAGTCCCGCAAGCACGCCGAGGCCCGGGCCGCCGTGGCGGATCACCTCGTGGCACTGGTCCCCGGAGCCGAGGTCACCCGGTCCGAACCGTCCCTGCTCGTCGAGTACCGCAAGCGCGGGACCATCGAGCGTGTGACCGCGCAGGTTCTCGGCGACGGCCTCAACATCGTCACCTTCCGCTACGTCGGCGACGAGGCGACCGAGGCCGTCATGAAGGCCTACGGCGAGGTGACCCGGCGCACCGCACCGGCCCCGGACAGCCGTTCCGGCGACGCCGACGAGGCCGCACGATGAGCACGCCGACCGCCCGCCACCGCTGCCCCTACCGGCCGGGGGCACCGTCCTGGTACGTCCGCGCCACCCGCAGCGCCCTGCCCGCGAGCCGGTTCCCCGCCGTCAAGCGCCAGCAGCTCGCCGCAGAGCAGGTGGCCGTGTCTGTCGGCCACTCAGGCGAGGACGGCACCGCCCACGTGACGCTGCTCATCGGCCGCCATCTCGGCAAGCCGCCGAGGCCCGGAGCGGCCCGCGACACCTGGCTGCGCCTACGTGCCGACATCGCCGCCCACCTCCACAAGGCCGGTTTCGCCACCGTGCCGACCAAGGGCGGAGTACGGGCCACCCCGCCCCGGCCTGAGCCGGTCGCCGTCCACCTGGAGCACGGCGACGTGTTCCGTGACGGGCTCGACGCCTTGGGCCGCTACCGCATCTGGTGCCCTGAGCACCCCCATCTGGCCGGCCGCCTGCAGCACGCTCACGGCCTGGGACCGCAGGTGTTCACCTACGTCTACGCGACCCAGAAGGCCCGGCATCCGATCTGGCCGACCGGCTTTCGCACCCTGCACGACGCCGCCGAAGCCTGGGCCGCCCACATGGGCCTGCCCCCGGTGACGGTGACCGAGACCTGACCGCCCCGACGCCCGCCCGAAGGGCGCCCCTGACCAGCACGGTTCCCCCAGCACTCCCCCGGAAAAAGGTGTTGCCCCACGGATCGAATGGCGTATAATTGATTTCACGAGCAAGCGGCAACTTGCTCAACACCAACCGATCGCACGAGGAGCAATCCGTGAGCGACACCGCAACGACCACACCGATGCAGCGGGTCACGCTGCAGCTCGGCCAGATCCGCGTCAACGAGAACAACGTCCGCCAGGACCTCAACCTGGACGAGAAGTTCCTCAAGTCCGTCGCGGCCAACGGCGTGAAGGTCCCCGTCGTGGTCCTCCCGCTCGGCGAGAACACCTACGAGCTGAAGATGGGCCACCGGCGCTACTTCGCCGCGCGGGCCACCAAGGAGACCGAGGCGGAGCAGGACACGATCGAGGTCCCCGCGTACGTGCTCGACCCCTCCCTGCGCGAGGCGGGCGAGGACTTCATCGACCAGCTCATCGAGAACGACGACGACTACCGCCGGGGCCTGACCGAGCTGGAGCAGGCCGACGCCCTGTTCGGCGCGGTCGGCGCGGGCATGAAGCAGGCCAGGGTCGCCGAACTCACCGGCCGCTCCCGCAGGGACGTGTCCCAGGCGGTGAAGACCGCCAAGTCGGTCGGCGAGCGGACCCGTTCGGCACTCGCCGAAGCCGGTACGTACGACCTCGACCTCGAAGTCCTCGGAGTGCTGGGCGAGTTCGACGACGACCCCGCCGCCGTAGACCGGCTGCTGGACGCCTACGCCAAGGGCCGCTTCGAGTTCCAGGTGCAGTGGGAGCGCGACGACCGCGAGGAGCAGCGCGCCCGCGCCGAGGTCCGCCCGCAGCTGACGGCGGCGGGGGTGCGGCTGGCCGAGGACGGCGACACGCTTCCGGCCACCGCCGAGCCGCTCAGCGAGCTGGACGGCCCGGACGGCGAGCCCATGACCGCCGATGCGCACGCCGAGTGCCCCGGCCACGTGGCGACCTGGGCCGAGAACCCCCGCGAGCCCGGCGAGGTCGAGTACTTCTGCACCGACCCGGAGCGCTTCGGCCACTACCCGCCCCAGGAAGACGCCCCCGAGACGGACGGCGACCAGGCCGAGGAGCAGCCGCAGGCGACGGGTGAGGCCAAGCCGTCGGAGCCGTCGCGCGAGTACGTCAAGGCGGGCAACAAGGCCTACCGCGCCGCCGAGAAGGCCCGGCAGACATGGCTGAAGGACCTGATCGGCCGCAAGACCGCACCGAAGCCGCTTGCCGCGTTCATCACCGGGCAGCTCCTTGCCTGCCCCAAGCCGGTGGCTCAGTGGGTGGGCGACGCGGGCCGCCGGGACCTGGTCAAGGAGCTGACCGGCTACGACCAGCCCGCCGAGCGCGCTGCCACGGCGACCCCGGCCAAGCTCACCCTGCTGAACTTCGCGGTGCTGGCCGCGACGTTCGAGAAGCGGATGGGCGAGGTCCGGACCTGGCGCACCGACAGCACCGCCCGCTCGGCCGTGTACGAGCTGCGGGAGATCCGCGAGGACGCCCGCACGTGGCTTAAGTTCCTCGCCGAGATCGGCTACCCGCTCTCCAGCGTCGAACAGGCCATCGTCGACGACGAGCCCTACCAGGAGGGCGAGCCGGAAGCGGCCGACGCCGACGGACAGGCCGACGAGGACACCCCGGACGACCCGGACGCCGTGAGCGTCGAGGACTCCGAGGACGCGTCCTGACCTGCTGCCCGGGCCGGACCTGACAGGTCCGGCCCGGGCCCCCTCCCCCTTCCATCTCTGCGCGCCGCCCGCCCGGAAGGCCTCGCCATGCTCCGCTCCGAACTCCGCCTGAACGCCTCTCTGTTCGTCGCCCAGGCCGCCGTCAGCAACCACACGGGCCTGATCGCCCGGGCCGGGCTCGCCATGCCGGCCGCGCCGTTCGGCTCCCCCGCCTGGCAGCTGCCCGCCCTTCTCTCCTACCTTCACCGCCTCCACCAGGACGAGGAAGACCCCTCCCCCGAACTGTGGCGCGCGCACACCGAGCGCCAGACGGGCCCGGTGCCCCGGCCACACATCCGCTACCAGGCTGACGGCCTGCACGATGCGGACGCGGTGTGCGTGCTCGACATCCAGCTCGGCCCGCGCGACGAGGCCACCGGTTGGCCTGCCGCCGACGTCGCCGTCATCGAGCAGGAGGAAGGCGCCTGCCCCTTCGGACGCGTCACCCGCCGCCATGGCGTGGAAGCGATCGCCGCGTACACCGCCCAGGAGCTGACCGCCGAGCACGCGGCGCTGATGGACCGCGCCCGCCAGCACCAGGACGCCTACTTCGTGCGCCTCGCCGGACTGGCCCAGCGCGCCGCCGAGTGGGCCGACAAGGTCCGCGCCGCCGCGCACGCCGATGCCGTCCACGTCCAGGCCGACCGCGCCCGGGCCCGCATCACCCGCTGACCGCCCCGCACAACCTCGCCGACTGCCGCCTATGGAGGCCTGCGCCATGTACGAGTTCGAGCCCGCCTCTCCGACCTATGCCATCTCCGACACCATCGTCGAACACCACCTGCGCGGACGTGACCGCACCCGCGCCGACCTGCCCGGCGGCTACCGGCTGACCCTGCGCACCCGCGAGCGGCACGGCCAGCTTGAGGCGGCCCTGGCCGCACCGTCGCCCACCGGCCCCGCCCGGATCTGCACCGCGCGCATCAGCGCGCACACCCCGACGCCTGTCACGTCGCGCATTCTCGACGCGGTCACCCGCTTTGCCCCGGCCCTGCCCGACGCCCGCGACGCCCGCCCGCCCCTGGCGGCCGTTGCCCGCCTGCTCACCACCGGCGCCCCGTTCCAACGGCCCGACGAGCCCGGGCTGTTCGTCCGGTTCGGGCATGCGGAAGCCTGGCTGGAAGGCAGGCGGCTCGGCGTCACCCTGGGCAGCCCCGGCAGCGGACTCAGCCTGGTCCTGGGCGGCCCGTGGGACGCGCCGTCCACCGCCCGCCTCACCGCCGCCGTCCTGCGCGAGCTGACAGAGGCCGCACAGCTCGCCGGCCAGGTCGCCGCGCTGCTGAAGCCCGGACCGTGGCAGGTCATGTCCGACCAGTGGCACCCCGACGCCGCCCTCGTCCTGCCCGCAACCCGCCGCCCGGACCCAGAAGACCCGCTCGGCCGCCGCATCTCCCGGGCGCTGCGTACGGTGCAACACGACCTGCGCGCGGCACAGCCGGACTGGGACTTCCAGGAGCTGATCGCCGCCGAGGGCTCGGCCGTGGCCCTGCGCGTCACCCTGCGCGAGCGCGCCGTCCCCCGCATGGTCCGCAAGGTGGTGATGCTCGATGGCTTCGTCCCGGACGAGGTGGGCAACACCCGCACGACGTTCACCCCTGCCGACCTGCCCGCGCCTCCCGACTTCGCTCCGCCCCCACCTCCACACGAAGTCCCGTCCCTGGACCTCCACGTCGCCCCGAAGAACGAGCCCCACTCGTTCGGCGTGAAGCTGGAACTCAACGACTGGGCGTACGCCTTGGAACCCCGAGCCGTCTTCTACGGGCCCGGCTGGTACCCCTTCCACGAGCACGTGACGCGCCGAGAGAAGGACCCCACCGCCCCGCTCCATGACCGCGACGTGCCCACCGGGCGCACCGTTCCCGCACGGGTGCAGCTCTCCCCCGACGTCGAGAACTTCTCCTGGGCCAACGAGTACGTAGAGCTCACCCCTGTCGACCACCGGGTCCAGGCGCGGCTGCACCTGTACGTCGGCCAGGAGCGGGGCTCCACCCTGGTGCGCACCGTCACGCTGGAGATCGACCTACGGGCGAAGCGGGTGATGCTCCCCGCCCAGATGCCCACAGCCCTGCGCCACCAGGCGGAGGTCAAAGGCCGGCGGATCCTCGATCTGCTGCTGGCCGCACGACGCGAACGCCGACGAGGGGCGAACGAGCCGCGGGCCGTCCTCGCTCCCTGGAACCGCGGCGACCCGCCCAGCGCGGACACCTGACGCGGTTCACCGACCGCGACAGCCACACCCGCTCGCCGTTTTGCCCCACCGCCGGTCCGGGGCGGCAACCCCCCGGACCGGCCTCCCACCAACCCGCCCGAGTGCAGCCACCAAGGAGGCGCCCCCATGAAATCCATCCAGCCGACCACGCATCCGGCCACCTCCTATGACCACAGCGCCGGTCCCCCTGAACTCCAGGTCTCCGGCGAAGTCGGCGGCCGGACGGCGGTCTTCACGCTCCGCCCCACGTTCGCAGAATCCGTCGACCCCGGTCCGCTGCTGGGAGTCGCCGTACACGTCGCCACCCACTTCCGTATCCCCCTGACCTTCACCGCCACCTTCAACCAGGTCACCGGCCAGCGGTGGGAGTTGGTCCGCGTCCTGTGCGACCAGGACGACTACCTCGCCTCGGTCCGGACCGTGCGCCCCCAGGTCGCGGCCTGCGCCGCCAGGGTTTTGGAGGAGCAGCGCGCGCAGTTGGAACCGCTCCTCGCCGTCGCCCGTGAACGGGAGGCCGCGTACGCCCTGGCCGAGGTCTACCGGGCGCGAACCGCAGCTGCCGACGCTCACCGCCGGGTGGACGCAGCCGAGGACGAGTTCGGCCTGTTCGAAGTCTGCGAGGAGCGGGCCGCAGCAGTGATCACCCAGCTCTCCAGGCGCCCCGGGGCCCTGCCCCACGCCAGTCCTCCGGTCGTACGCAGCACCTCCTACGGCCGGGTCCTGGTCCTGTGCCCAGTCGGACACCTGGTGCAGTCCGTCAAGGCCGAGGACTGGACCGGCTCCCAGCTCGCTGCCCGGTGCGCCGATCCCGCCTTCACCGTGACGTGCCACGGCCAGACCGGCGAGCCCCTCCCTCACTGACCCGCCGGCCGGTCCCGGGGCGGCAACCCCGGGACCGGCCCCCTCACCAACTCGAAGGGCACCCACGTGAACGCCGTACTCACCGCCCCAGCCCCCCGCGTGCTCACGCCGACGGTGGACGCCGAGACGTGCACGTGCACGCCCGCCGTCCGCTACGCCTGCGGCCACTGCTACCACGACCAGTGCCTGGACTGGGGGTTCTGCACCATCGGCAGTTGCGTCTGCCGCTGCGAATACGGTCTCGGCTTCCACCCGAGCGACTCGCCGGCCAAGGGACCGATGTTCTGGATCGGCGGGCACCACGCCAAGTGGCTCTCCACGTGGGGCGTGCCCATGTGCGTCTCGCGCTCGACACTGACCGAACGCGCGACGCTGCCGCGCGCCGCAGACGCCTGGGTGTGCGACTCGGGCGCCTTCTCCGAACTCGGCGACCACGGCGGCTGGACGGTCAGTCCGTACGCCTACGTCCGGGAGCTGCGCCGGTATCGCGACGAGATCGGGCTTCTGGTCTGGGCCGGCCCGCAGGACTGGATGTGCGAGCCCGACATGATCGCCAAGACGGGCCTGTCGGTGAGGGAGCACATCGACCGCACCGTGGGCAACTTCGTCGACCTGATGACCGAGGAACCCGGCGTCGACATCATCCCGACCGTGCAGGGCTGGCGGCCGGCCGACTACGAGGCCTGCTTGGACCTGTACGACAAGCGTGGCGTCCGGCTGGCGGACTATCCGCTGGTCGGGGTCGGCTCCGTATGCCGCCGCAAGTCGGTCAAGGACGTTCAGGCCGTCCTCGCCACGGTGGCCGCCGCCGGGCTGCGCCTGCACGGCTTCGGGCTGAAGACCCAGGCGCTCGAAACGTGCGCCGAGTACCTGGCCTCCGCCGACTCCCTTGCCTGGTCGCGCGATGCCCGCTGGAACGCCCCGCTGCCCCAGTGCGAGGGCAAGCACAAGAGCTGCTCCAACTGCGTGCACTGGGCGATGCGCTGGCGCGAACGCGTCCTGGACGTGCTGCACGCCCCCCGACAGCTGATGCTCCCCACCACCTGACCCACCGCCCGCTGTGCCGGTCCCGGGGCGGCAACCCCGGACCGGCCTTCCTTCACCAACTCACCCACCCCGAGGGGAACACCCTGATGTCTGCGTACGAGCAACCCCCGCTCGATCTCGGCGCCGTCTGCCAGAGGTGGAAGAACCGCCGGCACAGCTGGAGGCCGACCAGCGAGGGCGGGTTCAACTCCACCCGCTACCGCGTCCGCGAGATGCCGAACCATCTGGTCCACACGGCGAAGGCCTTCGTGCGCGCCCACCACTACAGCGGCTCGTGGCCTGCCGTCCGCTTCGTCTACGGCCTCATCGACACCGCCGCGTCCCAGGAGAACAGCCTGGTGGGGGTGCTCACCCTGGGCATCCCGACCCAGGTCGCCGTGCTCACTTCGGTATTCGGCCGGCTCACCCCGTACGAGGAGAGCTTGGAGCTGAACCGGCTGGTGCTGCTCGACGAGGTACCGGCGAACGCGGAGACGTGGGCGCAGGCGTGCGCCTTCCGCCTGGCGGCCGCCCGAGGCGTGCGGGGGGTCGTCGCGCACAGCGACCCCGAGCCCAGGACGCGCCTCACCGCCCACGGCCCCGAGCTGATCTTTCCCGGCCACTACGGGACGATCTACCAGGCCAAGGGGATGGACTACCTGGGCAAGACGCACCCGCGGCGCCTGACCATGCTGCCCGACGGGTCGGTCCTCCACGACTGCGCGATGTCCAAGGTCCGTAACGGCGAGCGCGGCCGCGGCGGAGTCGAGCGGCGCCTGGTCGCCCTCGGCGCCCGCCCCCGTGACGAGGGCGAGCCCGGCCGGGCGTGGCTGGAGGAGGCCCTGCAGGCCGTCGGCGCGCGGGTCGTATCCCACGGTGGCAACCACCGCTACGCGGCCTACATCGGGCCGCGCACTGAGCGCCGGCTCACCGCCACCTCCTACCCGTACCCGAAGGCCGACCAAGGGGGTGCGGCCGCATGAACGCCGTATCCCGCACTGGTGGTGAGGATGTCGAGCTGGTCGTCAACTGGGGCCTGGGCGTCGACTCGACCGCGTACCTGGTGAAGATGCTGGAGGACCCTTCCGCCCACGGAGTCGATCTGGCCCGCACCATGGTGCTGCACGAACTCACCGGGGACGAGTGGCCGGCCACCCGCGCCCACGCCTCTCAGTACGTGCTGCCGCTCCTGCGCGAGCACCGGGTCCGGCTCGTTCAAGTCGCCCGGGCCAGCCGTTCGTTGCAGATCGCGGTCATGGACGACTCCCGCCAGCCCGAGCGGATCATCGAGCGCGGGCCCTGGGCGCTGTGGGACGAGTACGAGTCCAACGGCACCGTTCCCCAGCAGGGCGGTATTCGGCTCTGCAGCTTGCATGCCAAGGGCGAGGTCGGTGACGCGCTGATCGCCCAGGAGATCGGCGACCGGCCGTTTAGGCAGGTGATGGGGTTCAACGCCGACGAGGTCAGCCGCAGCCGCCGGGACGAGGCCGCAAGCAAGAACCCGCTACGCCAGGGCGTGTATCCCTTGATCGCCTGGGGGTGGGGGCGCGAGCGGTGCGAAGCGTTCCTGTGGGAGCGGTTCGGGGTGCGGTGGGAGAAGAGTTACTGCAGCTTCTGTTGTTTCCCGGTGTCGATGGGGGCCATGGACGCGCACCTGGACCGGATGCGCACCCATCCGGACATCGCTGGACGGGTGCTGCGCCTGGAGTACACCTCGGTCAGCCTCAACCCGCAGGCGAGGCTGTTCGGCCGGCGCAGTCTGCTGGAGCAGTTCGACCCTGGCCGGGCCGCCGACCGGCCCGTGCTCGCCGCGTTCGAGGGGGAGCTCGCCTGCCCGTGGGCGCTGTACCACGTGCGGCGGATCCTGCCCGTCGCGAAGGCGGACCCGACCAGGCGCGGGCGGGCGATGCGCTCGGTGGAACGGGTCGACGTGGGCCGGGCAGCCGCTCTCGGCCGCAGGCTGCAGACCGTCTCGGAGCGGCACGGCGTCCCAGTCGAGGTCGACGAGCGCTACGGGCGGGTGCGGGCGTGGGTCCAACAGCGCGGACCGGCACTTCCGACCGTGGAAGAGCTGATGGTCACCGCCCCGTTCCAGGTCCGGGACAAGAAGGTGCCGCACTTCGAACGGGAGTGGGCCGCGCATCGCCGCAGCCGGCCGTGACGTGCTCTAGGTGCCGGCGAGATTGACAGCCACCCACCAAGAGCGTCATATTGATTACGCGAAACTAGCGGCAAAAGCGGTGGGCGGCGGAAGGCACCCTCTCACGAGGGTGTCGGCCCAGGGCGGCAACCCCGACCGAACGTCCCGCCGACCACCTTCACCAACTCGACTCGCCCGCCGGCGCGTGAGCGCCGGAGGAACAAAGAGGAGCAGGCCCTCAGTATAGGGCCGCGATCCGAACCGGAGAGTGCAATGTCCAAGGCCCTGAACCCGCAGCGTCGCGTCGTCGGCGACCGTGCCGTGGTCAACCGCGACTGGATCCGCGAGTTCACCGGCGCCAGCGTCGGCACCGCGGCCCGCTGGTACAAGGTGCGCCTCGAGCAGCCGGAGGAGCACCGTCACCCGGAGAAGGAACGCATCGACGGGACCGACTTCTACGACGAGCAGCAGTTCCGCGACTTCTACACCTGGTTCCAGCAGGAGAAGGCGAGCAAGGTCCTCAAGGCCGACCCCGAGCTGTACCAGGCCGACCCGGAGGATGTCGTCTCCATCAACACGGCCGCCAAGTGGCTGGGCTTCAACGGGGCCTCGGCCATCCGCAAGTACCTGAAGGACAACCCCGACTACTTCCCGAAGCCCCTCGCCGAGCCGGTCGAGGGCCCGACCGGCCGCATGATCCCCGGTTTCCGCGTCGGCGACCTGCAGGACTTCGACAAGAAGCGCACCGGGGACAAGCTCGGCAAGGCCGGCCGCCGTCCCGGGCCCCAGGCCGACGCGGCCGTCGGCCGGCCCTCCGCCCTCGAGGAGGCTCTCGCGGCCGAGCTGAGCGCCCACGCCGGCGGTGAGCCGCTCACAGCCACGCAGCTCGCCGAGCAGTACGCCGCCGAGGCGATCGAGCGCGACGGCTACCACCCGGGGCTGGCCGCGGAGCTCAGCGTGCAGTACGGGGGACCGCAGAGGTCCTGGGAGTACGTCGTACGCAACGCCCTCGAGCACCGGCCCGCGGCCGCGCCGGCCCGCTCGGAATCCGACCGGCGGGCGGCCGTCGCCCTGGCCGCCCTGCGCGAGCGCGGCGACATCCGTGGACTCGCCGCCTCCCTCGCCCGCGAGCACGGCGGCAGCCCCGACGTCTGGTCGCGCGCGGTGAACGCGGCACGAAGGATCGCCGACTCGACCACTGATCACCCCACACCGAAGGACGAGTCCCGATGACCAGCTACCAACTCCGCGACACCACCACCCGCCAGCTCCTCGCCCGCGACCTGGCCGACTACGCCGCGGCCGAGGCCGCCCTGGACCGCCTCGACGACGAACTGGAACATGACCTTGCGGCCAACGGCGAAGGCGCCGGCCGCATCCGGCTGCGCCTGGACGTCGAGCGGGTCACCGACGGCGTAACCAAGGCCGTCGGCCACCACGTCCTGCTGCTCGGCGTAGACGACGCACCTGACCTGCTTCCCGCTGAGTGATCGCCGCGCGCTAGAACGCGTACCGCCGACCACCGACTACCACCACAGGCAAGCGCCGCCTCGCATGGCCGCGAAACGCCTGGCTGTGGCCCCCGGTCCACCGGGGGCCACAGCTGTGAGCAGGGTTGCCGAGGCGAGCAAAAGAGCGTATAATTGATTTTACGCTTCAGGCGGCAACCTGGAGCGGTCACCACTCTCAGAAGTCTCTGTCGGCCGGGTGCGGCAACGCCCGGCCGACAGGTCACCAACTCAGCTCACCAGGAGACGTCGCACATGAGCAGCAGCCTGCAGCTCGGTCTGTTCACCGCCGAAGAGGGAACCGACCCCATGACCGCCCTCGTCCCGGACGAGGTCGACATCTACATCCTCAATCTCTCGGGCGGGAAGGACGGTCCCCGCGCCGCCGCTCTGGCTCTGGACGCTGCGCGCGCCGCCGGCGTCGAGGACCGGGTCTACACCATCCACGCCAGTCTCGGTCCGCTGGAGTGGCCTGCCGTCACGGTCGGCGGCGTCCGCTACCCCGGCAGCAGCGAACTGGCGGCCCTTCACAGCCGGGCCCTGGGTGTGCCTCCCGAGCGGCACATCGAGGTCCGGCGGGCTCGTGATCTGGAGGGCGAGCGTGTCCCGTACGACCTGTTGACCTACATCGCCGAGCGTGGTGACTGGCCGTGGAAGGGTGTGCTCCCCTGCCGCAGTGACTGGAAGACCGGCCTCATCTATGGCGCCTTCAGCTCCATGGTCCGGGCCCGCAAGAAGCAGCTTGGCCGTCCGGTGGTCTGCGCGAACGTCCTGGGGATCAGGGCGGATGAGAGCCCGGATCGCAAGAAGCGGCCTGCGTTCCGTACGACGACGGACAACACGGCCCGGGTCGTCCACGAGTGGTCCCCCGCCCACCAGGTGACCACTCAGGAGGTCAAGGACTGGACGGACGAGCAGGGTCTTCCTCACCAGTGGTGCTACGACTCCCACCCGGGCGCGGGAGATTGGAAGGGATCCAGCCGCTGCTCCTGCTCGCTGTGCGTCCTCGCCTCCCAGCGGGACCTGCTGCTCGCCGTGAAGCGCCGGCCGCGACTGGCGGAACTGTACGCCCTCGTCGAACGGGTGCGGGGCGTCCCCTTCAACCCCAACACCAGCATGGCCGAGTTGATCAAGCGGGCCGCCCGGCCGGGAGCACCCGATCCGGGGGTTGTCATCGAGGACGAAGGACCCGAGTTCGACGCCCTGGAGAACGCCGTCGAGGCCGCGCTGAAGAAGCCCGCCAAGCGGGCTCGTTACGTCCGCCCCGGCACGCCGGCGGACGCCCTGCCCGGCAGCTGCGACGGGTGCACGGCCGGGAACCCCACCGCGGCTGCGGACCAGGAGGCGTGACGTGTACACCTCTGGTCACTTGTTCAGCGGAGGCTGGGGCGACGGCCGCGGCTTCATGAACGCCGGATACGCCCCGCGCTTCGGCGCCAACCACAACCCGGCCGCCGTCGCCACCGCGCGCGCCAACGTCCCGGGCCTGTACGTGCGCGAGGCCGCGATCCAGACGATCGACATGCGCACCCTTCCCTACGCGGACGTCTTGGTCGGCTCGCCGATCTGCCGGGAAGCCACCCCTGCAGGCGGCAACTCCAAGGCCCGCGTCCAGGAAGAGTTCGATGTCGGCGAGGGCAAGGTGGCCAAGCCGAGCCGGTGGGAGCAGACCCGGATGACGGCGTGGGAGCCGATCCGCTACGCCGACGTCCACGGACCGCTGGCCTACGTCGGTGAGAACGTGCCGGGTTTCTTCACCAACAATCCGAGGATGTTCGACGCCTGGTTGCGCGTGTGGGACGCCCTCGGGCCCCACGGCTACCACCCGACGATCGCCTGCGTGAACTCCGCGCACATCGGCGTCGACACGCCGGACGGGGTCCTCGGCCCGGTCCCGCAGTACCGCGACCGGCTCGTGTGGGTGATGGTCCGCAAAGACCTCGGCGTGGTGCCAGACCTTCGGCCCAGGCCGGATGCGCTTTGCCCGTCGTGCGGCCTGGTCAAGGGCATTCAGCATTGGCCCGGTGTCAAACGCGGCCGCCGCATCGGCGGGTACCTGCGCCGCAAGCCCGTATCCGGGCGCCCCTCCGCGGCGAAGCAGTCGTACTACTACGTGTGCCCGACACCGCGCTGCCATGTGCGCGTGGAGCCGGTCATGCGCGGCATCGGCGAGGTCCTCGACATGGACGTGCGGGGCCACCGGTTCGGCGACGGTCGACAGGACCGCAAGGAGTTCGAGGCGTACTCGGCCGCGGCCCGCGCCCAGGTCGAGGAAGGACACAGGAAATTCGGCGGCAAGCCGTTCATCGTCACCCGCCGCAACCACGGTCGGCCAACCCCGCTCAACGAGCCGATCGGAACCGTCACCGCGCAGGGCGGCGCCCACCACTATCTCGCGCGCCCCGCCGCGAACTTGGACATCGACGAGTGCGAGTACCGGCCCCTGACCGTCGTGGAGAACGCCCGTGCCCAAGGCTTCCCCGCACACCACGTCTTCGCCGGCAGCGAGGGCGACCAGAAGCTCCAGGTCGGCGACGCCGTGCCGGTCACCGTCGCCACCTGGGCGGCACAGGAGACACTGAAGGTCCTGCCGTCGTGACGGCAGGTCGGCGGAAGTGAGCCGGCCGTTCAGGCAGGCACGAGAGAGCGCGGAGCCCCAGGCGAGTCCTGGGGCTCCGGTCTGTGTGCCGGCCAGTCCGTGTGCCGTACGGAGCGGCAACGGTCAACGTACGGACCGCCAGCGGCAACGGGCTCGTTGCGCAAGTCGGTGGAGCAGACGCCGGAGGTCCGCCCACACCGCCCGTCCTTCGAATCCGATCAGCATCCGTGCTCCCCTTGGCTGAGCTGCTGGTGTCGGCGCCGTACCGCCTTGGTCCCTGGCCCGCTCATACGCGTCGGGCGAGCGGGGCGAACAGTCCGTCGCCGGGCCAAAGGTCTTGTTCGGCCACGAGGCCGGCGAGGAACACATCGACCTCGGCCAGCACGGCGGACCGCTCGGCGGCCCCGTAGACGATGAACTCGTCGGCTGCGGCGTCGAAGGCGCGCACCTGGCTGTCCGGACCGATGCAGACGAGGGCTCGCGCGATCTCGGGCAGGCCGAGGCTGAGGGCATCGCAGTCCCCGGATCGGACGAGCTGCAGCAGGTCGATGGTGACGCGCTCCCAGTCGCCGACGGTCGGCCAGTCGGCGCCGCCGTTCAGTTCGTGGGTGAGGGTGGCGAGCGGAATGATCTCGCCCGGCTGGCGCCCCTGGGTGAGAAGGTCGTGGATGCGGGCGCCGTCGGGCTGGAGGACCTGCGGGTGGAGCAGGGTGTCGGCCGCCACCACTGTGGTGTTGATCTCCTGGGTGCCGGGGCCGGGGTAGTACGGCTCGTGCGCGAAGAGCAGATAGACGCCGGTGGTGCGGACAGCCGGAGTGGGTTCGGGCTGGGTCATGACGAGGGTTCCCTTCAGCGGTGATGTTCCAGGCGTGTGCTGAGGCGTCGCGTGAGTTGGCGGCCGGACGCCGGGCGGGTAGGGGCCCAAGGGCCGCTCAGGTTCGCGGGTCTGGTCCGTGCCAGCTGTGCCGTCCTGGGCGGTGGTGCGCTTCAGGAGCTGGGCAACCTGGTCGGCGAGTTGGAGCATCAGCCGTTCGCGGGCGATGAGGCCGGCTGCCGAACGGGGGTCCCGGGTCTGGAGCAGGTCCGCGGCGTCCCACATCAGGTGTTGGCCGATCTCGGCCGAGCGGCGCAGCTCGTAGCGGTCGCTGCCGGCGGCGGCCCGGACGAGCGAGGTGTGCAGGGCGGCGAGGCGCTGCATGTAGCGGACGGCGTCTTCGCCTTCGACGCTGCGCACGTGTTCGCGGGCCCGAGCGTCGAGTCGGCCGGTGAGGTGCTCGGCGAGTATCGGAGCGAGCAGCATCGCCGGGAGGGCGACGTCGATGGGGACGCCGTAGCCGATAGCGAAAAGGCCGGCGATCAGGCTGAGGAGGGCGACCGCGGCGGCGGAGAGCCGCAGGGATCCGGGAACGGGGTCCAGGGTGATGCGCTGGGCGGGCCGCCTGGTCAGCCAGCGCAGGGCCAGCCGCTGGGTACGGGTGGCGGCCGGGGTGAGCACCCCGATCTGGTGCGGAGTCTCGGGCGGGAGGCCGTCACTGGGGACGGTCCACGCGATCCAGCCCCAGGGGGTGCGTTCGTGGACGAGCACGAGCTCGCACGCGGCCGTGCAGGTGCTGTCGCGGACGTGGCCGGTCCGCAGGGCGCGGGAGTGCTCCTTCTCCCACTGCCCCGGATCGCCGGTGAAGGGACGCGCGTGGTGCGCCGCGGTCGGCGGCCGGGTGTGGAGCGTGTCGGTCACGGGCTGCTTCCTTCCGGTTGGTCGGTCAAAGCGGAGGCGCACGTGGTGCAGCGGCCGTCACCGTCGGGGTGGGCTCGCCGGGGAGTGGGGCCCGGGCAGGTGCGGCACGGCGGCCAGCCGAGGCAGGCCGGGCAGAGGTCCTCGCCGGGGGCCGTGCCGGGAACGCCGCAGCCGGCGCATTCCACGAGGGCCCGATAGGTGAGGGCCTCGCTCACCGAACGCGCGGCGGCAGAGCTGGTCGACTGCGGCGGCGGGACGTCCCAGGCGGGTCTGTCGTGGCGGTCGGCCGCGATGGCGGGCGGCGGGTAGGCCTGGGCAGCGCGCAGGCGGGCGGCAATGATCGCGCCGACCGTGGTCCGCACCGGATTCGGCAGGGGCCGGGCAGCGATGACGTGCCGCAGCTGCTCGCGGCTCCAGCCGGACTCCAGCATCACCGTCACGACGCGGCCTTGATCGGTCAGCGCCTGCCCAGTCAGCAGCAGCTCGGGGCGAGCCGCCCCGAGTTCGAGCAGCAGCAGGATCCCCGGGTGCATCTCATCCGCCACGGGCGCGGCTGGCGGAGAAGTCGGCATGTCCGGCTGGCCCGTCCGTCCAGGTGTTCGCGATGGTTCGCCGCCGCACGGACGGAGGGGTCTGGTGTTCTGCTTGTTGGTCTTCTTTCTCTTGGTGTTCTTAGTGCCGGGATCAGCCAACGTAGGCTCAGCCAATCTTGGAAAACCCGACTCTGGTTGCGACCTGGGGTTTTGCAGGCCGGGCAGGTCGGTGATGAAGTACAGCGCCTGGCCGAGCGTGCCGTCGGGGTTCCGCTCGCGGGTGCGGTAGAGGAATCCGTGCCGCTCCAGCTGGTGAAGCCCGGTGGCGACCGCGTCGACGCCTTCGCGACCGCGGCGCACCAGTTCGGCCACCGTGACCTGCCAGCCGTCCCGGTGCGTGCTGACGTACCCGAAGATCCCCTTCGCTTTGAAGGACAGCTTCGAGTCGCGGAAGAGGCCGTTGGCGATCTGGGTGAACTGGTCGGCCGCCATCACCCCCCGCCGGATCCCCGCTCCGAAGCCGACGTCGTGTTCGTCTTCGATCGCGAGGGTGGACGTGGCTTCCAGCAGGGCGACGTCGAGGGTGGCAGGGCGGTCGGTGATCGAGTAGACGACCTCGCCGAGCGTTCCGTTCGGGCGCCGCAGGCGTTCGCGGATGAGGTAGCCATACCGTTCCAGTTCCTTCAGGCCGGCGCGGACCGCCTCCCGCCCGTCGGGCCCGACGGCAACGAGGTGGGCGAGGGTGACCTGCCAGCCGTCCTGGTGCGTGCTGACGTACCCGAAGATGCCCTTCGCTTTGTAGGAAAGCCAGCTGTCGCGGAACAGCCCGTTGGCGATCTGGGTGAACTGGTCGGCCGCCATCACGCCCCGCCGGACGCCTGCCCCGAAGCGGCTCACCGCCGTGCCCCTGATGCGGGCCACGCGTGGTGGCCAAGGCAGCGCACCGGGCCCGCCGAGGTGGGGCGGTCGGCTGACCCGGGTGCGCGGGCGTGCGTGTGTTCCATGTCGTCAGCTCACCCGCCGACCCCGACCAGGCTGACGGCCACGAGCCCCGACCATCGATCACGATCCGGCAACGGAGCCGTCTAGCTGCCGTGGTCGGGCTCATGGTCGGGCCGACCACGCACGTTCAACCCGGGCGCTCAGCAATTGCGCAGCCGACTGCGCAGCCGCAGACGGGCGTTGCGCAATCGGGCTGCGCAACCGGTCGAGGATCCTGCGCAATCGAGTTGTGCTGGGGCCACTGCGCAAGCCGGCCGGACTTCCTGATCTTCTCTTGCGCAGGTCCGTCTGGCGCACTGCGCAGGTGTCTGTCGCGGCCCGGCTGGCGCCCGTCTGGGCATCGGGGTCCGGGCCCTGCAGCCGGGCGGCAGGTGATCGCGCAGCGGTCGCCGGTCCGGGGAACCGCGCCGGGCGCGATGGCCTGGCGCCAGATCGTGGCAGACCCATGGTCGGGGTCATGGTCGGGCCGACCATGACCCCGACCATGGACTTCGTGTCCCCATCGTGACCATGGTCGGGGGTTCATGGTCGGTGGTCGGGTCGGGGTCGCCGGGTTTTCTCGAGGTCAGCAACATCCGTTCTGACCTGGGAGTTTGACCATGTCCCCTGGCAAGCAGGCCTCACAGAGCGAGGCCGCTGCTCCGATGGCGGCCGGCGCCCGGCTGGAGGCGATGCGCCGACGCGTACGCCTCTCACGCGTGGCGGTCTGGACCGTCATCGCGGCGGGCCCCATCGCCCTGTGCGTCGCCGTCGCCTCCACCCCGACCAGGGTCGCGGCGGCCCCCTCGGCCAAGCCCACCGCAGTGCGCACCGCGACGGCCGCCACCGACCCGGGCGGCTATGCGCAGGTGTTCATCGGCGCGTGGCTGCGCAGCGACGCGGACGACGAGACGAGTGCGCAGGCACGGCTTGCGCAGTCGATGGCGCCGGACGTCGAGCTGCCCGACCCGGCCGCCGATGCGCATTCGGCGCCTCAGTTGGTGACGGCGGTGCGCAGTGCGCAGCGCGGCACCGGCGCGTGGTCGGTGACGGTGGCTGCGCAATACGGCAACGGATCAGTGCGCTACTACGCCGTGCCGGTGGCCTCCGACAGCACGGGCTCCTCGTTCACGGTGACCGGTGCGCCCGGCGTGGTGGCCGGCCCGGCCCCGGCCGTGGTTCCGAAGTCGTCGTACGCCGTGACCGTCCCGGAGGGTGATCTGTCGTCCGCGGTCGGGGAGTTCCTCGCCGCCTATCTGACGGGTGCCGGGGAGGTCGACCGCTACCTGGCGCCCGGCGTGAAGCTCACCGCTGTCTCCCCCGCCCCCTACACGGCTGTTGCAGTCCAGCAGGTTTCCGCCGTCGACGAGGCCGCGGCCGCCGAGCAGGTACCGGCGGACGGCACGAGGGTGCGGGTCCTCGCCTCGGTGGAAGCCCGCGACGCGACCGGCCGGTGGCCGCTGGCGTACGAGCTCACGCTCAAGGCCCGCTCGGGCCGGTGGGAAGTCGCCGCGCTGGAGTCCGGGACTACTCAGGACGGGGGTGCCCGATGAACACCGTGCACAGCCTGATGCTCGCCGGGCAGCTGGACGACCTCGGCAACTCCTGGATCAACATGTTCAAGGAGTGGGCGACGAAGGGGCTCCAGGCCGGTCTGATCTGTCTCGTCGTCGTCATCATGATCCAGAAGTTCAGCCTCAAAGCGGGGATCGGTGCCCTGCTCCTGATGGTGATCGCGCTCGGTCTGTACAACTCGCGCAACGAGCTGGCGAACATGTTCACCGACGAGGTGAAGAACCCGTCCAAGGGCGCACCCGCCGTCTCCAGCGTCGTCCGGTCCGAACTCCCGGCCCCTCGTGATCACTCGCCGGGCGTCGGAGGCTGGCTGTGAGCGCGACAGCCGCGGCACGGGTGGGCCGCTTCTACACCTCCGCCCGCCGCCATCCCTGGGTGCTGGGCAAGGTCGCCGACTGGAAGATCCCGCTCGGCCCATACACGCCCGCGCAGATCGCGGTCGCTGTCGGCGGCGGCTTCCTCCTGATCAAGACCATCGGCTGGTGGTCGTGGATGGGGCCTGTCCCCATCGTCGCGTGGGTCTTGGTCATCTGGTTGGTGCGCCGACCGAAGATCCGGGGCCGGGCTCCGATGCAGGCCGCTTTGGGCTGGGTGCTGCTTCTCTGGCAGCCCCGTGGAGGGCGGATCGGCGGGCGGGCCGCCCGCGACCGCGCGCCCCACCCGCTGCTCGGCGGCTTCACCATCGAGGACACGCCCGCGCCCGGCCCCGCGGCGCAGCCCGCGCCATCTCCTGCAGTTGCGCGGCGTCGGGCCCAGGCGCCGCACCCGGGCCCGGCCGCAGAGCGCTCGTCCGCATCCCAGCCAACACAGACGGCTGCTCCCGCGGTGCCGTCGGGGCCGGTGTCGGGTGTGCAGCAGCTGCTCGCGCTCGCCCAGCAGAGCGGGGGTGCGCGGTGAGGGTTCCGATCCGTCACATCGCCGGGCACCTGGTGTGGTCGACGCAGGGCAGCGTGTGGGCCGTCTACCGCCTTCACCCGGGCCCGGACGCGCAGGGACGCCGCGAGGAGACCGTCCAGGGCACCTACGTGCCCGCCGCCGTCCGCGACGAACAGCTGGCAAAAATCACCCACTTGGTGCGCTCGCTGTCCGGGGCCCCGCGCCTGTACGGCATGTGCGCCCAGGTCGACCCCGGCGAGGTCGCCTTGCGGATGATCGAGGGCATCGAGCCGGCCGAGCAGGCGCCCGGCGGGGGCCGGCACCCGTGGGTGGAGAACGTCGAGGCCACCCTCGATCTCCTTGACGACCAGGAGATGCACCGCCGCACCCTGTGGCTGGCCGTGCCCCTGCAGACCGAGACAGCCGGCCTGCAGGTGTCGGCGTCGCTCGGCGCGGCGTGGGCCGAGGTCGCTCCGATGCTGGGCATGCGCCCGTCGCCGGTGGCCCGGCGCGAGGTGAGCGCATACCGCGAGCAGGCCTCGCGGGTTGAGGCCGCGCTCGCCGGCGGCATCGCCTTCCGCCCGGCCCGCCCGGCGGAGATCGTGTGGATGATCCAGCACGCCCTGCACCGCGGGCTCGCGGAGCCGCTGCTGGCGGAGGCCGAGACCAGCGAGCTGTACGGCGGACAGATCCGTGCCGGGGTGCTGCGCTCCCCCAGTTATGCCGACCTCGGCCAGGTGCGCCTGCAGGAAGGTGGCATCGACCCCGAACTCGACGACGTCGACGAGCTCAAGAGCGCGGGCGGGATCACCCGGTCGGGCCGCAAGGCCTGGTGGCGAGTGAACACCGGCTCACCGCTGGGGCGGCGCTGGCTGCAGGTCGAGTCCGACACCGGGGTGGGCTACCAGGCGCAGTTGGCGCTGGCCGAGTGCCCGCCCGCGGTCAGCCAGGACGCAGCCGATCTGTTCGCCCAGCTGGAAACTCTCGACTTTCCTGTCGACTACGCCGTCGACCTGACGCTCGTGCCCGCAGAGAAGGCCCGCGACCAGGTGCGGCGCAAGAAGAACGAACTCATCGACCAGGCCGACCAGTACGACGCACGCCCGACCGGCATGCCCGCCTCCCTCACCGAGGCCGCCCGCGACCTCGGCGAGCTCGATGCCCGCCTGTCCCGCACGTCCGTCGAGGTCGAGGTGCAGTCGGTGACCGTGCTGACGGTGTGGGGGCCGACCGCCGCAGTCTGCGACGCCCGGGCCCGGGCCCTTGCCGCGCTGCTCGGCGGCGCCGACTACCGCGCGGTGCGCCCTGCCGGCCTGCAGGAGGCTCTGTTCACCCTGGGGCTGCCCGGCACCGTACGGCCCGGTGTCGTACGGGAGTTCACACAGCACCAGGTCTCCGAAGACTGGGCGCTGGGCGGGGCCTTCACCGCTGCGGAGGTCGGCGACCCCAACGGGATGTTCCTCGGGATCGACCTGGACTGCGGAACCACCCGCCCCGTGATGATCAACGTGGCGGATGCGCCCAAGGTCGATGCGTCCGCCTCCATGGGCATCGTCGGGGACCTGGGTGCGGGCAAGAGCGTCTTGCAGAAGCTGATCGCGGAGGCGGTGTGGGCGCGCGGCGGGTGCGCGATCTGCATCGACCGCACCCCGGTCCGCGAGTGGGCCACCTTCGCCCGCACCGCGGCCAAGGGCCGCGTCCAGATCATCGACGCCGCGCAGGCCGAGGTGTCCATCGACCCCCTGCGGATGTTCGACGGCCCGGAGGGACGGCACTACGCCCTGTCCTACCTCACCCTGCAGCTCGGCATCGGACCGATGAGCACCAACGGCGAGGTCCTCCACCACGCCGTCGAGCAGGCCGCCGCGAGTCCCGAGCCGTCCATGCACCGCGTGCTTGAGGTCCTCGAGGAGATGGCCACGCGCGAGGTCGGCAAGCGGAAGGACGCGGCCTCGACCCTCGCCGGCCTCATCCGCGTCGTCGCCACCAACTCCCTGGCCCGGATGGTCTTCGACCCGACGCTGCCGCCGGTACGGCTGGACGCCTCCAGCACCTCCGACATGATCGTGATCACCACGACCGGGCTGAAGCTGCCGCCGAAGGCCGCGTTCGACAAGCCCGAAGTGCTGCACCAGCAGCCGCTGGAGGCGCTGATCGGCCGCGCGGTGCTCTACCTGATCGCCGCGATCGCCCGGCAGACCGCGTTCGAGGACCCCGAGCGGTTCACCGCTGTCGTCCTGGACGAGCTGTACTGGCTCACCTCCTCCGCTGAAGGCACGGCCCTGGTCCACGAGATCCTCCACGACGGCCGCAAGCACGGCGCCGGCCTGCTCGGCGCATCCCATGACGCCGAGGAGCTCGGCCCCGACCGAGGCCTGATGGCCTACCGCGCGCTCGCCCGCACCGCTGACCGCGAACGTGCCCGCCGCGGCCTGGAATTCGTCGGGCTCGATCCGAACGACGGCGAGCTTTTGCGGCTGGTGACCACCGGCCTGTCCCCCGTCGGTCAGAAGGGCCGGGAGGGCGAGTTCCTGCTGACCTGCCCACGGCAGAACACCGGCCGCATCAAGGTCTCCATCCCCCGTATCCCGCGCATCACCACCTCCATCACCACCACGCCCGGACGCCGCACGAGCGCTGCCCCGCCGTCCGCATCTGGTGCCGGTGAGGCCGTGGATGCCCGTCCGAAGGAGCACGTCCGATGACCACTTCTTCCTGGGACCGCTCCCGGCGCGTCGCCGCGGCCGCAAGCGTCCTCACCGTTCTCGTCGTCGTCGCCGGCGCGGTCATCCTCGCCCTTGGGGTGGGCGTCCCGGACGCGTGGTGGCCGCAGACGGGACAGGCCTTCGCCGCCGATACCCGCACCGCGCACCACGATCCCTGCGCTTTGATCGTCGGCCCTGCCAAGGCGTACTGCGAGCGGGGCGCCGCCACCGCTGAGCAGCGCGACGTGGCCGGTGCAGCCTGGCGGCTGGTGCCCGCCGGTGCGGGTGCGGCTGCCCTGGTGGTGTGGCGGCTGCGGGCCGCTGGGCAAAGGCGGCGCTGAAGTGTTCCGTCCAGACCGCGCGACCCTGCGTTCGGCCGGCTTCGTCGTGCTGCTTACCGGCGTGTTCCTCATGGTGAACAGCCAGGTCGTGTACGCGGCCAGCAGCAACAGCGAGACCGGAGACCTGCTCGCCCCGCTGAACATCACCTCCTCTGAAGGGGTGCCGATCGACGGGTACGACCTGAACGCTTCAGGCGGCTCCATCGTGGCGTTCAAGACGCAGGCCCTGGCCTTCGCTCTCTCGGGCCTGTTCACCCTGATCCGGCTGCTGGTCGGTTTGGCCGGGTGGGCGATCGAGGTGGCCTTTCGTTTCCCGCTGCTGAAGATCCTCGCCCGGCCGGCGCAGAAGGTCGCCGACACCTACGACCACGTGGTGGTCGACTCCCTGGGGTTGAAGGGTCTGCTGCTGGCCTGGGCGTTTGTCTTCGCCGGGTTCATGATCGTGCGCGGGCGGGTCGGTCGTGGTCTGGGCGAAATCTTCCTCACCTTGCTCATCGGCGCGATCGCCGCGTCGGCACTCATCCGCCCCGACACCCTGCTCGGCACGGATGGGCCTTTGGGGCAGTCCCAGCAGGTGGCCGCCGAGGTGGCCCAGCAGAGCGTCAACTCCTACGACTGGGGCGGCAAACTCGCCAGCTACGACCCGTGCGCCGGCATGGCCGGCAACGCCGAGCTCAAGTGTGAGGAGCGCGAAGGCGAAGGACCGGTCTCCTCAACCGAGGTGGCCCGCCCCCTCCAGGACTCGATCACGAACGCCCTGATCGTCAAGCCGTACATGCTCCTTCAGTACGGGCGCATCCTCGACCCCGCCAAGGACTCCGACCGCAAGGCTTACGCCGTCCACCTGAAGTGGATCACCGGCGGTTACATGCCCCGCTCAGGCCCCTCGGACAAAGCGAAGGACGCCTGCAGCAAGATCATCGGTCCAGCCAAGAAGTACTGCGAGCGCGACGTCGACGGCGGCACGCCGAGCGGCAGCAACGATCTCCCGGAATTCACACCCGGAGGCGAACTCCTCGACGCCTCCAACGCGATCGTCACCGACGAGGACCAGGCGTTCGCCGCGTTCCTCGCCGACATGAAGAAGGCCGGCCCGGTCGGCAAGTCGTGCGCCGCCTACGCCGAGAAGCCCACCTGGTGGCGGCTCGGTGGAGCCTTCCTGCTCCTGATCGCCGCCCTGTTCATCTGCGGCATGCTGCTTTCCAGCGCCATCGTGCTGCTCGGCACCCAGGGCATCTGCGCGGCCGCGGCGGCCGCCGGCGGTGTCACCTTTATCGCCGCCATGCTGCCGGGACCCCCGCGGCAGAGCGTGTGGAAGTGGCTGTCCCTGTGGGGGATCGCGGTCCTGGCCGTGGTCGGGATCTGCGCGTTCATTCCCTTCTTCGGGATCGCGATCGACGCGACCATCACCAACGGCCCCGACCTGATGGTCGAGCGGATCCTCCTCATCGACGTCCTCGCCATCGCCGGCGCGGCAGGACACCGCAGATTGCTGACCGGCATCACCTCCTTCGGCCGGCGCATGGCCATGCGGATGCGCTACGCCAAGGTCGGCGGCACCCACATGCCCGGCGACACCTCCGAACTCGGCGCCGCCCTCGCCATGAACTCCCCCGCCGCGATGGGCGGATACGGCGGCGGGCTGCGCGCCTTCGTAGGCGGTGGGGGCGGCCGGTTCGGGATGCTCGGCACCCGTCAAAGGCTGATGGGCGCGCTCGCCTCGTTGTTCGACGGCGCGGGCATGCCGGTGGACACGGGCGGAATCCTCGCCGATGCCACGGCCGAAGCCGGACGGGGTCTGGCCCCGCTCACCGCGGCGGCCGCCGTGGGCGGGCTGGGCGCACGGCTCGGCGCCAAGGGCGCGCACTGGCTGCTCATCGGGCGTCGGCCGGACAAGGAGCAGTTGGCCAAGTGGCGCAAGCCCACCGCCGAGGGCGACCCGGGCGCGGGCGGCCCGTCGGACGGCGGCGGCGACGGCGGTTCAGGCGGCACGGGGCCGCGGAGGCCCTCGGGCCCGCCCGACCGCTACCGCAATGAGCAGGGCCAGGTCGTCGACCGGAACTCCGGCCAGGTGCTGCACGACCAGAACGCCGACCGCACCCTGTTGTCGACGCGGGCGCACAACCGGCTGGTCCGCTTCCGTGGCTACCGCATCCTGCACCGCGGGGGCCGTGCTGCGTACGGGGCGACGGTTGGCCTGCCGGCCAACGTCCGCCGGGCCCGGACGGGCGGCTCGCGCTACTCCGAAGACGCCCGCCAGCAGGTGCGGGTGTGGGGCAACACGGTTCGCGAGGACGGCCGCGCGTGGGCTGACACGGGCCGTCACGTGTCCCGGGTCGTGCGGGATCACACGGACGACAGAGGGGGGACGGGTCCCTTCGTCAGCCGCCGCCTGCCGACCCGTCCATCACCGGCACCGGCACCGGTCACGCGTCCGGCCGGCTCCGGTTCCCCGGGCCGTGCACGACCGGCCTCACCGCGGCCCGCGGCGCCTGCTGCCGGGGCCAGCACCCAGCCGACACCGTCGCCGACCGCCCCGCCGACGTCCCCGACCCGGCTCGGAGGCGGTGCGCCCCAGCGTCCGGCACGCCCGGCGCCGGACCGGTCCGGGCCGGTCTTCCCCGGAGGAGGCGGCGCGCGCAGCAGCACCCGTGACGAGGCCCGCGCCCGCTTCCAGGAGCTGATGCGGCGTACCGCGGCCGACGCCGAGCGTCGGCGCCAGGAGCAGGCCCGGCAGCCGGAGGACGGTGAGGACGGGTGAGGCCGTCCCGGCGCCGGATGGCGCGGTGGGGGTGTGTGGTGATGCTGTTGCTGTTCGCTGCCGTGTGCTGCGCTGCACCGGTAGGCAACGCGATCAGCGCGTACGTCGCGCTGAAGACGGGCCAGCAGGATGACGGCGGGATCGCCGAGGGCGGCAGTGCCGCGGACATCCCGCCGCGGATGCTGACCGCCTACAAGAAGGCGGTACAGCAGGTCGGGAAGTACGTGCCGAAATGCCAGGGCATGCGCTGGCCGATCCTGGCCGGGATCGCGAAGGTCGAGTCCAACCACGCGGTGGGCCGCAACATCGCCGACAACGGCGACATCCGGCCGAAGATCTACGGGGTACTCCTCAACGGCTCCGGCCAGGGCGGCAACACCACCGCCTTCCCCGACACCGACAACGGCAAGTGGGACGGCACCTCTCAAGGTGAGCGAGCCGTCGGCCCCTTCCAGTTCCTGCCTTCCACGTGGGAGTCGATCGGCAAGGACGCCAACGGCGACAAGATCGCCGACCCGCACAACGCCGACGACGCCGCGCTCGGCGCCGCCATCTACCTGTGCGGAGGCGGCCGTGATCTGACCAAGCGCGACCAGCTCAAGGCCGCGATCCTGCAGTACAACCACTCGAACGAGTACGTCGCCAACGTGCTGGGCTGGATCGACCAGTACACGGCGGCCGCCAAGGACCCGGACCTGAAGAACGTCTCGGGAAAGGTCCGCACCGTCATCGAGGCGGCCCTCTCCCAGCGAGGGGTGCCGTACTCCTGGGGCGGCGGCAACGCGAGCGGCCCGTCATACGGCATCTGCTGCTCCCCCAGCGGCAAGAGCGGCGCGAACATCAAGGGCTTCGACTGCTCAGGCCTGACCCTGTACGCGTACGCCAAGGCCGGCATCAGCCTGCCGCGCACCGCGGCCACCCAGGCGGGGGTCGGCCAGCGCATCCCCGCGAGCCTCGGAACCGGCGCCCTCAAGCCAGGCGACCTCGTCTTCTATGCCTACGCCCCCGGACGCGATTCCACGATCTACCACGTCGGGATCTACCTCGGCAGCGGTCAAATGATCAACGCTGCCCGCCCGGGCACTGTCGTCCGGCTGGACTCGGTCAACGCCATGTCCGGCTTCGCGGGGGGAGCGCGGCTGCTGTGACCACCACCCCACGCTCACCGCGTCTGCTGGTGCTGAGCACCGCACTGCTCGCCGTCGCCGGCATCGCCCTGCTGGGCATGCCGCAGGGTCAAGAGCCGCCGGCTCCGGCGACGTCGCCGACCACCCGGGCGACCGCGGATCCGCCATCTGCGCCCTCCGCGCCTGGGCGGAAGGCGGCCGTGGCCACGGCTCCCTCCACGACACCCGCGGGATCGACACCGTCGGTCGTTGAGTCCGCTCTGCCGCCGCATGGCGAGGGCGTGGCCGGCGACCGTGCCATCCAGCGGTCGCTGGAGGCGGGGTGGCCCACCGACCTTCCCGCCGCCGACGAGCGGGAGTTGGTCACCGCCGGTCGCGCGCTGCTGCGCGCGGACGCCACCGGAGTCGGCCGCGAGAAGTGGCCCACGGTCTTCCCCGACTCCGGCCAGGAGGTGGTCCCGGCGTTCGCCACCGCTCGCTTCCGCATCCAGGCCGCGATCGCCCGCCGCGACGGCAGCCCGGACAAGGCGGTGGTCCATCTGGTGTGGGCCGGCATGGACCGCGGCGGCACCTTCACCGACCTCCGCATCACCGACTGGCACTTCACCCGAACGACTTCGACGAAGGGAGCAGTGACGTGGACTCCGCAGCCCCGTACCTGACGAACCAAGCCGATGACACGGCTGCAGGTCAGGTACTCGGCCTGGTCACCAGCCTGGTCGACGCCGCCGACTGGCTCTACGACCACTGGTACCTGTTCGCCCTGGCCATCGCCGTGGTCTGGGGCGTGGGCGAGATGGTGGTACGCCGGCTCGCGGCCAAGGCTTCCGCCGAGCGGATGCCCCTGGAGCTCGTCTCCAACCGGCACTTCGACCCGAGCCTGGAGGAGATCTTCCGGCGCGGCGTCCAGCTCGCCCGCGCGTCCACGGCCATGCCCTGGTGGGCGCCCCGCAGGGCGAAGACCGTGCAGATCCGGCTGCGCGCGGACGGCAGTGCGCCGTTGCGCTACCGCATCGAGGGCCCGGCGGGCGGTGAACGGCTGCTGTCCATCACCCCGTTCGGACCGGACATCACCGTCAACCGGGCCCGGCCGATCGTCGACGAGCCGAGGACTCACACCGTGCGAGCCGAGTTCATCCTCCGCGGCAAGCTCACCTGCCCGCTGCGCGTGGTCCCGCTCAACCCCGACCCGCTCCAGCCGCTGGTCGACGCCGTGGCCGATCTGCGCGCCGAGCTCGGCGACCTCGCCGAGATCCGGCTCGACATCCAGCGCGCCCCGAAGTGGGCACTGCGGGCACGCCGCCTGCAGCTGATGAGCGCCGCACGTCGGAGTGAACGTAGGGAGTCCCAGCGGGCCGCGCGCTGGCTGCGGCAGGACGCCAGCGGCATCGAGGACTCCCTGGGCTTTCAGCTGCAGCAGCTCCTCAGTGACAACCCCGGCTCGGGCAGCAGCCGGAGGCTGGTGATGCCGCCGGTCCCGCGCCGGGTGGAGCCGGCCGAGGCGCTGGGCAAGCTCGCCGAGGACGACCACCTCGTCCGAGTCCAGCTGCTGGTGATGTGCGCCTCGAACACCGAGGGCCGCGCCCAGGCGAGGCTCGCCCAGCTCCAGGCCGCGTTCGATGTGTTCGGCGGCCGCTCCCGGTGGGCCATGCGCGGCTGGCGGCTGGGCCCGTGGCGGTTCGGCGCCGACCACTGGCCCACCCGGCACGGCTTCGAGCGCCGCTGGAATCAGGGGCACTGCCAGCCGCCCCGCGCGAACTGGGTCCGGCTGGATGAGCTGACCGGGCTGCTCAAGCCGCCCACCGCGAACTGCCGCCTGCCGGTGCTCGCCGGTGACCTGCCGACCTTCGCCTTCGGCGAGTCCGAGTTGCTGCTGCAGGGCATCTACCGGGGCCCGGACGGCCGGGAGCGGCTGGTCGCCACCTACGCCGAGGAGACTCTGTTCGAGGTCGGGGTCGGCAAGGCCGGCGGCGGCAAGACCGAACGCGCCCTGGCCCAGGCGATCGGATGGGCGCACGCGGGCGGCGGGCTGATCTTCGTCGACCCGCACCGCGACTCCTGGCCCCGCGCCCTGCCGTTCCTGGCGCACAACACCCTGATGCCGCGGATCGCACTGGTCGACCTCAACGGTCTCGGCCCCAACCCGCGGGTGAGTTCGTGGAATCCGCTCGCCATGCACCAGGGCCAGACGGCGCACGAGGTCGTCGAGGCAATCGCCGACGCCTACGCCTCCGCACTGGCCTGGGACGACGCGACCGCGCCGCGTGCGCTCACCATCCTCACCGCCGCGCTCACCGTCCTGGTCGCCGTCAACGAGGCGGCCTGCCAGGCCGGCCAGCCCGAGGACCAGGCAACGATCTTCCACGTACGGGCCCTGCTCACCGACGCCGCGTTCCGCAAGGCAGCCCTCGCGACGGTGGCGGGCCGCCTGGATGAGGAGACCCGCTCCTGGTGGCAGTCGGTGTTCCCGACCCTGCCGCCCGACGCATTCGCCGTGGTCCTCAACCCGATCGCCCGGCTGGCCGCCAACCCGGTCACCCGCGCGTTCCTCGGTCAGCCCGTCGGCGTCTACAACATCCGGGCGGCGATGGACTCCAAGATGATCGTGTGGGTGTGCCCGGGCGGCAACGGGCCCACCGACCGGCTCCTGACCGCGCTGCTCGCCCGCGATCTGCTGCGGGCCGCCCGGTCTAGGCGGGACACGCCCGAGGAGAAGCGGGTGCCGTTCCGCCCGTACTTCGACGAGCTGATCACGCTGACGGGCGCGGCCCCGGAGACCATCGCCGCGATGTTCGAGGATCTGCGCAAGTACCGGTGCCACATCCACGGCATGACCCAGCTGCTGGCCCGCCTCCCGGCCGCGGTGCGGCTGTCCCTGGTGCAGAACGCGTCCACGCTGGCCACCACCGCCGGGTCGAAGTCGGCAGTGGCACCGATCACCGCCGAGTGGGGCGACAACCCCAGCCCCGACCGGGTCGCCACCATGGACCGGTTCGAGCACTACGTCTCCATGAACGTGCACGGCCGGCGCATCGGACCCATCCAACTGCGCGGGCCCCATCTCGACGACGTCTTCGCCGCCCAGGCCCGCCCGCGGGAAGTGCCCGCGCTGGAGCGGGCCGCCCAGGCCAACGCCGGAGCCCTCCCGTTGGACCAGCTCACCGTCCGCGCCGCGCAGCAGCTCGGCCGCGTCACCGCATTTCTCGCCGCGCACTCCCCCGCCGGCGCCGCTGTCCACCTGTCGAAGGAAAACGAATGGAAATGACCGCTGCCCAGCCGAACGACCGTACGGCGGCGGGCTTCACGCCCAGCCCCGTGGAGCCCCTTGCGCACCAGCTCCTGGCCACGCTCGCCCAGCACCGCATGGCCTCCACCGGCCAGCTGCACGTCCTGCTGCGGCCCGACCGTTCCCGTCAGTCGGTCTCGGAGCGGCTGAACGATTTGCTCGACGAGCGCCTGGTCGACTTCGCCGTGCTGCCGCAGTCCCACCGCACCCGGGTCTGGTACCTCACGCCGAAGGGTGCCCGCCTCACACGGGACTGGCCGGCGCTGCGGGGCCGCCCGCCGTATCCGATCACCACGGCGACGGCCGCCTCGCTGAAGACCCCCCACACCCTGACCGTTGTGCGCACGCACCTGACGTTCGTCGCCGATGCCCGCCGCCGCGGCGACGAGCACGGACACCTGGACTGGACCCCCGAGGTGTTCCACGCGATCGGTGACGGAGAGAAGGTCGTGGCCGACGCGGTCATGCACTACACCCTCATCGACGGCCAGCAGCGGCGGAAACTGAGGGCGTTCGTCGAGGTCGACCGCGCCACCATGGGCGCCGAGCGGCTGGCAGCGAAACTGATCGAGTACGCCCGTCTGTGGGCGTACGAGCCGCAGCCCGTCGGCCGGCGCCGGCAGGCGTGCGGGCCCGGCTGGCTGCGCTGGTACCCGGTGTTCCCTCGCGTTCTCTTCGTGCTGACCGGCGCCGGACGGCAGGCGATGGACAACCGGATCAGCGACCTCAAGGCCATGGTCGCCCACCATCCGCTCGTGGCTGAGATGGCCCGCGCGGTCCCGCTGGGAGCAGCCGTCCTCGAAAACATCGAAGAGCGCCGGGCCACCGATGACGTATGGGAGCCGCTGGCTGGCGGCAAGCCCCGGCCCTGGACCGAGCTGTGACACCGCATCAGTCGCGGGCGGTCGAATGTCGCAGCCTTGCAACTGCTCCGGAAACCACTTGAACTTTGCTTACGCGAACGTGTAATTTACTGCCGCACAGTAGGGTTTCAGCTCAAAAACACCTTGTCTGCATGGACATTAGGGGATGCCAGATGACACAGACGACCGGCGCGATTCGCAGCAACGAAGGATGCGAGGCGGAAGTGTGGCCCCTGCGGACGCGGGCCGTCTCGCACATCGGGAGTGCCTGCGTGCTCGAAGGAACCGGCGACTTCAACCTGGGCGACCTGGACTTGGTCCGCGGCCGGTTCCCGGACCGACACGTGACGCTCGACGGTGACGTGATCACCGTGTGGCCCACACTCCCGCCCGGCCGGTGAGGACGCCCCCGCCGCCCGCCCACCACCGGGGCCGCGACGGCCATTCAGCTCCCTCCCGTGCGGACTCCTCACCGAAAGGACGCAGTTCCATGAGCACTTGGACCACCGCGACCCTGGGCAGGCGCCTCGCGGCGCTGACCATCACGGCAGGGCTGATGCTTGGAGCGGCCCCTTGTTCGGACGGCAGCCAGCAGCAGGACCGCGCGCTGGCGGCCAGCTCCGACGCCGGCAGCTCCGCCCCGCAGGAGGTGCGGGCGGGCACACCGCTGGCTGAACTCCAAGGGCAGAACGGCCTGGCACTGACGATCACGTCTGCCGAGCGGGACCCGGCCGGCTACCTCACCGTCCGCGGTGACCTGAAGAACGACGGGGCCGAACTGACCGTCGTCCCCGCGGAGCTGCGCGGCAAGGTCCTCAGGACCGGCCCGTCGCCGGCCGGGGCGACCGTCGTGGACTTCCCCCGGAGCAAGCGCTACTGCGTGCCGCGCGACACCGACGGACGCCCCCTGACCACCACCGGTCTCTCCACGCTCAAGGCCGGGGAAAGCGTGCGCGTCTTCATGCAGTTCCCCGCCCCTCCGGCGAGCACGACCACGGTCGGCTTCCAACTGCCACTGTTCGACGCCGCGAACATCAAGATCTCCGGATGAGGTGAGCAGCACCATGCGCCCGATCCGACCCCGCTTCACGGCCTCGCTCCTCGCCCTCACCGCCCTGGCAGCGACCTCGGGAGCGTCCTCCGCCAGCGTGCAGCAGGCAGCCGCCAGTTCTTACCGGAGCCGCTCCGGCCTCGCGCTGCGCAGCGGCGCGAGGCTCGCCCCTCCGAAGATTCTCGATCTCTCCTCGGACCCAGCCGGCATCAGCCGGGTGGTCGGGGACCAGGAGGGCGGCGAGCGTCGCGCGGACACGAACACAGAGGTGACGTACGAGCTCCAGGCCGAGGTGCTGTTCACCAAGGACAGTGCACAGCTGAGTGATGCGGCACGGTCCCGCATCACTGCGATCGCCCGGCAGATCGAGCAGCGGACAGCAACGAGTCCGCGTCTCCGGCTTCACCGACAACCTCGGCTCCTCCGTGCACGACGACGTGCTGTCCAAGCAGCCCGCCAGCGCTGTGCGGGCCGTCCTTGCCTGAACTCCACTCCGCGACAGTCGTGTTCGAGACGCGCGGGTTCGAGGAGAGGCAGCCCGGTCGCGTCCAACGCCACGGAGGTCGGCCGGAAGAAGAACCGACCGGTGGAGGTCTCGTTCACGTGACAGGAGGTTGGGACCGTCCTGCCGAAATTCGCCCGTTCGTACGCGAGCGGGACGAGCGAACACACAGAAATACAAATCGACATTCGGTTCCGAAAGCGACCGGATACACCCGCGTTCTGCGAGTGAACTCAAATATCGAGCTGGGAAGTTGACTGACATCTGCGTAATCTTGCCGCTACGCAAACGGATCACCGCAGCTGGGCCAGGCCGCGGAACTGGACTGCCGTCCGTCGGCGGCTCAGGCAGCGGTCATGTCACACCGCGCCATACGGGAAGGCATCGTGAAACATCGCGCACACATTCCTCTTTCCGCTGTTCACTTCCGAAAGGTCGCCGCCGCCTCCATCACGCTGTGCGCCGCGCTCGCCTTGACCGCGTGCAGCTCATCCGACGGGAAGGACAGGGCGACAGACGAGTCCCCGAGCGTCACGCAGTCCCCCACGGCATCTGCCACCACTGCCCCGAAGGACACCGCGAAGGAGGAAGCGATCGCCGCATATGGGGCCTACTGGCGGGAGATGGAAAAGCTCTACGCCGACCCCACCGGCAAGAGCGCACATCTTGATCAGTACGCCGCATCCGCCGCCTTGAAGAACGCCGAGGCCGACGCCAAGCGCGCCCATGACCGCGGCCGCATTTACACCGGAAGCGTCGCCCTCACCGACCAGACGGTCACCAACGTCGACGCAGAGGGCGAGATCCCAAACGCGACCATCTCCAGCTGCCTGGACATTTCCAAGTGGCAGACCGTCGACGCCGAAACCAAGAAGCCGGTATCCCTCCCGGAAAACCGGCTGACGAAGTACTTGATCGTCAGCACCGTCGAGAAGTACCCGGGAGGGTGGCGCGTCACTGGCGATGAGCCCCAGGGGAAGTCATGCTGACGCGCTGCATCACCATCACCGCAGCAACCCTCCTGGCCGCGCTCTCCATCCCTGTCACCAGCCACGCGGAAGGCGACCCCAAGGGCGACGGCGGCGTCGAGTGCGGCCTGTACACCTGCCAGGTCGAGGTCGACGTTCCCGGACAAGGTGGCGGTCAAGCAGGGGGCAGCGACAGCACGGGCGGAACAGGTGGAAACGGTTCGTCTGACGGCGGCAACGGCAATACGACGGTCTGCAAATATAGGCTCGCAGACCCGCAGCCGCCCGCCAGCAGCTTGGACTGGGAAGGCCACGAACCCGGCGACGGGGCCGTGTACGAACAGACATGCGGTTGGGGTGACCTCGACGGAAACACCATCGTTCGGATGGTGTGGCTGGCTGATCCGCCCGAGCAAGTGACGGTCGACCCGGCTGCCTTGGCGCAGCGAGCGGTCGACTCGATGACGCTGCTCGGTCCGGACATCGCCAGCCCGCGCGCGGCCGGGAAGTACACCGTGGGCGTCCCGATGTGGATGTGGGTCAACCAGAGCGCCACGACCTACGGACCGAACACCGCGTCGGCCACGGCGGGCGGGGTCACCGTCACCGCGACCGCGGAGGTGTCGAAGATCGTGTGGGCGATGGGCGACGGCGTGTCCGTGACGTGCAACGGACCGGGTACGCCTTACACCTCATCCCAGGGCATGGCCCAGTCCCCGACTTGCGGACACGTCTACGCCAAGACCTCGGCCAGTGCGCAGAGCGGCAAGTTCCCCGTGACCGCGACCTCGACGTGGGCGATCAACTGGCAGGGCGGCGGACAGGCCGGCCAGCTCACCGAGGTCCGGCAGACCAGCATGCAGGTGGCGGTCGGCGAAGTCCAGGTTGTCAGGTAACGCTGCTGGAAGGACAGAACGGTGAGCAAGACCCAAGAATGTGTAGGCGCAGCCCCGAACGGAGTTCCCCGGCAGGGACGCGTGGCCGCACCGGTGGCGCCGCCCCGGGTGTCGGCTCGCAGGCGACGACCAGGTGTCATCGCCTTGTCGATGGCGTTGATCGCCGCCGGAGGCTCCGGGGTTGCTGTCCTGCTGCTCCAGGTCAGCAACCGGACCGAGGTAGTGACCGTGGTCCGCGACGTCCAGGTCGGCCAGGTCCTCGCCGAGGACGACCTCGGCGAGGCGTCCATCGCCCTGGACCCGGCCGTCAAGGCGGTGCGCGCCGACGACCTGAAGTCGGTGGTGGGCAAGCGGGCCGCCGTGGAACTCAAGCCCGGCTCCCTCCTCGCCCCCTCGCAGGTGACGCGGGACTCGCTGGTGAAGGTCGGCGAGCAGCTGGTGCCGATCGGCCTGGAGCCCAGGCAGATCCCGGCCACCGCGCTGGTGCCGGGCCAGAAGGTCAAGCTGGTGCACGTCCCGGCTCAGGGCACCACGGAAACGGACACGGGCAAAACATCCGACGCCGCGCCGCAGACCATCGACGGCCGGGTCGTGAAGGCCTCCGGCGCCGCCCCGGGGACGGGAATCGTGGTCGTCGACGTGGCCACCTCTGCCACTGACGGTCCCACGGCCGCCGCTTGGGAGGCGGCCGGCACCCTGCGCCTGGTCCTCGCTGCCCCGGACGGTAACTGATGGCTGTCATCGCCCTCGCGGGCTGCAGCGGCGCCCCTGGCGTGACCACGAGTGCCCTGGCGCTGCTGCTGTCATGGCCGCTGGAGGCGGGCCGGCGGATGATCCTGGCCGAGTGCGACCCGGACGGCGGAGCCGTGCTGCACGGCCTTCTGCAGGGCACGCTCGGCGACCGGTACGGGCTGCGCAACCTCTCGGTCGCCGCCCGCAAAGGCGAGTTCAGCGAGGCCTTCTGGCGGCAGCTGATCGACCTGAGCAGCGAGGACGGCAAGCAGGAGTCCCCGCGCGACCGACTGCTGCTGCCCGGCCTCACCGACCCCTCGCAGGCGGCGAGCCTCGGCCAGGTCTGGAAGGTCCTCGCGCAGATGTTCCGCGGTATCGAGGCCGAGAGCGGCCACGACGTCCTCATCGACCTCGGCCGCCGCGGTGCATACGGCCCCTCGGGGGTGCTGGCAGAGCAGGCCGACGCCACGTTCGTGGTCGTCCGTAGCACCTTGCGCTGCTTGCAAGCAGCAGAGGGCCGGGTACGCGCGCTGGAGGAGCGCGTCGGTGACGTCAGCGTGCTGATGATCAACGAGGGCCCGTACCCCGCTGGCGAGGTACAGCGCGTTCTGCAGGTGCCGGTGATCGCCACCCTGCCGTATGCGCCGAAGGACGCCCGTGTGCTGTCCGACGGTGGCGTGCAGCCGCGCCACTTCACCAGGTCGCCGCTGATGAAGGCCGCCCGCACGGGCAGCACGCTGCTCCTCCAGCGGGCCGCCATGCGCCGGGCCCGCCTCGATCCACGCGGCCTGCGCGCGACAGGCGGGGAGGTGACCCATGCGCGCTAAGCCCCTGCACCCCGACCCCACGGTGACACCGCCGCCCCAGCAGTGGGGGCCCGAGAGCAACGGTGCGCCAGCCCCGGCCGGCGATGCCGCAAGTACCCAGGCGCTAGGGACGGCGGCTCCTCAAGTCACTGTCGACTATCGGGTGGCGAGGGACATTGCGTCCCAGGTCGCCAAGCAGCGCGAAGAACTCCTCAAGACCAAGCCCGACATGGACCGGGCCAGCGAAGAGCAGCGCTGCCTGAACTGGATCGCCGAGGCTGTCGCCCTGTGGTCGGATGCTCAGGCGATGACGCCGCAGGAAGACGAGGCGCTGCGCCGCGCCGTGTACGACCTGCTCTTTCGGGCCGGCCGGCTCCAGCCGTACCTGGACGATGACCGGGTCGAGGACATCATCATCCAGGGACCGCACGAGGTGTGGCTCGACTACGGAGACGGCGAACGACGTCGGGTCGGACCGATCGCGGATTCCGAAGAGGAACTGCTTGAGCTGCTGCGGGAGTTGGCCCGGGGATCCGGGCACAGCGAGCGGACCATCTCCACCGCGAACCCCACCCTCGCCTTGTCCCTGGCCGATGGCTCCCGCCTGCAGGCCATCACCGGGCTGGGACCGATGACGTATGCGGTCATCCGCCGGCACCGGGTCTCCCACGCCGACCTCGACGACCTGGTCCGGCTGGGGACCATCGACCCGATCCTGCGCGATTTCCTCGGTGCCGCCGTACGTGCCGAGAAGAACGTCATGATCGCGGGGAAGCAGAAGGCCGGTAAGACCACGTTGCTGCGGGCGATGCTGAAGGAGTTCGACCCGGAGTGCCGGTTCGCGACCATCCAGACTGAGGATGAGCTGTTCGCCCACGCCAACGGCTACCACAAGCAGGTCGTGTCCCTGGTGGGCCGGGAGTCCAACGGGGAGAAGGACGTCACCGGGCGTGGCGCCGGTGAGGTTACGCTCCTGGACCTGATGCATCCCGCGCTGCGGATGTCGCTTGAGCGGATCGTGGTCGGTGAGGTCCGCGGCCCCGAAGTCGTCGCGATGATGCAGGCGCTGACGAACGGCTCCGGCGGCAATCTGTGCACTATTCACGCGCGGCGGCCGGACATCATCTTCGACCGGATCGCCGAGCTGTACGCGCTTGCCCAGGAGAACCTCTCCGAGCAGCTCGCCTACCGGCAGACCGCCAACGGCCTGGACTTCATCGTGTACGTCGACATGACGGACGAGACGCAGATCGGCGGTCGCCGTCACCGCTACGTCTCCCACGTCTTGGAACTGACCGGGATCGGCGAGAACGGCCGTCCCGCCACCAATGAAATCTTCGCCCCCGGCCGCGAGTGGGGAGAGCTGCGGGCGGTGCCGAAGATGGACCCGGGCTGCATCGACGACCTGCGCCGCGTCGGCTTCGATTCCTCGCTGCTGCAGCAGCCCTACGGGGCCTGGCCGGCGCCGCTGCCGCTGAAGGTGGGGGTGAGCCGATGACGCTGCTGTTCGGGCTGCTGAGCGGCATGGCCGTCGTCGGCGGGCTGATCGGTGTCGTGGCCGGTGTCGTGGGCACCACGGCGCCGCGGCGGGCCCCGCTGCGTCAGCGTTGGCGGGTCCTGCGCGGCGGGAAGAGCCAGAGCGAGGATGCCCGGATGCGGCGGCGGACCCTCATGGTCGCGGCCGTCGTGGTCTTCGTAGCCGTGTGGCTGGTCTCCGGGAACTTCGTCGGCGGTGCCCTGCTGGGCGCGGCCGTCATCGGCGTGCCCTGGCTGATCACCCCGACGCAGATGGCGCAGGAGCGCATCGGCCAGCTGGAGGCACTCAGCGAGTGGACGCAGCGGCTGGCCGGACTGCTCAGGCTGGGCATGGGCCTGGAACAGGCGATGATCACCAGCCGTCAAGGGGCGCCGGACGAACTCGCCGGGCAGATCATCAACCTCTCCGACAGGCTGCGCCTGGGCTGGCGGCCGGAAGGAGCGCTGCGCGCGTTCGCCGAGGAACTGGACAATGTCACATCGGACAAGGTGACCGCGGCGCTCATCCTGTCGGTCAACGACCGCGGCCCGGGCCTGGCTCAGGCCTTGGAGGACCTGTCGGGCACCGTCCGCGAGGAAGTCGCCCGCAAGCGCGCCATCGAAGCCGACCGGGCCAAGCCGCGCACCACCGTGCGGTGGATGACCATCATCACCGTCGGCGTCGTGGTGGCCGGGTTCTTCGTGCCCAGCTACACGAGGCCGTACTCCACGCTGCTGGGACAGCTCGTGCTGGCCTTCCTGACGGCCGGATTCGTCGGCGTGCTCGCCCTGATGCGGCAACTGGGCAACTTCCGCCGCATCCCCCGTTTCCTGGTCAACGACCCGACCAGCACCGTCCGGCTGCCTGCGCCCACTCCGGAGCCGGAAAACCCGGTCGCCGCCCGCGAGCCGGAAGGAGCCGCCTCGTGAACCTGATCCCCGTCGTTGTGACCGGCGGCACGGTCGGCGCCGGCGTCGCACTGCTGATCCGTGAACTGCTGCAGCCCCAGCCAGCGTTGGGGCCGGCCCTCAAGCGCAGTGCCCCGGCCACGTTGACGATGCCCGAGCCGGAGCTGGACCGCGAGGAGGTGTGGGGCCGGTGGCTGCTGGCCCGCCTCGAGCGGCTTCCCGGCGTGAGGGTCCCCACCACGAACCTGTCGCTGCTCGGGCAGGGGCCGGGCCAGTTCATGCTCAAGAAGGTCGCACTCGCCGCGCTGGGCCTGCTCTGCCCGGTGATTGCGACAATCCCGTGGATCATCGCGGGCGTCGGCCTGCCGTTCTACGTGCCCGGCGGCGTCGGGCTCATCGTCGCAGCCCTGCTGTTCATCACCCCGGACCTCGCCGTGCGGGACCAGGCCAAGCGGGCCCGGGAGGAGTTCGCGCACGCCCTGTCCGCCTACCTCGACCTGGTCGCGCTCAAGCGGGCCGCCGACGCCGGCCCCGCCGAAGCGCTGGAGAAGGCCGCAGAGGTCGGCGAGGGCTGGCCCTTCCTGTATCTGCAGGGCGCACTGCGCCGGGCCCGGCTGGAGAAGATCCCGCCCTATCAGGCGCTCACGGAACTCGCGGCCGAGTACGACCTGCCCGTCCTGGACGATGTCGCCGACATCATGCGCGGCAGCGCCACGGACGGCGCTGCCGTGTACAAGGCGCTGCGGGCCCGTACCGCCGCGCTGAATGCGGAACTGCTGGCCGATCAGGCCGCCGAGGCGAACTCGGCCAGCGAAAAGATGACCGCGCCGGGAGCCCTCCTGGCCGTCTTGGTGATGCTGCTGATGGCGTTCCCCGCGGTGATCCGCATGCTGACCGTCTGAAACCACTCCGACTCGTTCAACGCTCCAGAAAGGTACGGAACATGACGCACACCGCAGCCCGCACCCGCCGTGCTGTGCTCCGGGCGACCACGCACCCGCACACCGGCCCGTACACCGAGTCCAGGGGACCGAGGCGTGATTGTCGGGGAGCGCGCGCCTGGGCGCGCGCCAACAATGCGGTCCTCCGGCTGACCACACGCGTGCAGGAAGGCCTTCAGGAGGCCGCCCGCCGGCCGGACCGCGGCGACATCTCCACCACGACCGTCATCATCTGGGTGGCCGCCGTCACCGGTGCCGTCCTGATCGCCGGGACCATCGCCGTCGTCATCGCCAAATACAACGGCAAGCTCAACGGACTGTGATGGCTCCTCCCGAGCGGCTGACGGCCTGGTGGCAGAAGCGACGATGGCGCGACGACCGCGGTGACACATCCATCCAGATGGCGATCATCTTCCCGTTCGTACTGCTCGCCACACTCGCCGTCATCCAGGCCTCCATGTGGTACTACGCGCGGCAGATCGCCCTGACCGCGGCCCGCGAAGGCGCCACCGCAGCACGCGCCTACCAGTCGAGTCCGGCCGACGGTACGGCCCAGGCACGAGCCGTGCTGGGACGCACCGCGGGCGACAGCCTGAGCGGCTACAGCGTCACGGCCAGCAGCGACGGGCAGCGTGTGCGGGTCCAGGTATCCGGCACGGCCCTGTCGATGATCCCGGGTCTGCCGGGCCTGCGGATCACGCAGTCGGCATCCGGCCCGGTGGAGCGCTGGACCATCCCGGGGAAGTGAATCACGTGCGAGACATGGCCCTTTGGGCACGCAGACTGCGCAGCGACGAGGGCAGCGCCGCGATCGAAGCGGCCATCATCCTCCCGTCGCTGATCATGTTCCTGTGCCTGGCGATCGCCGGCGGCCGCATCGTCACCTCCGGCGCGAAGATCGACTCTGCGGCTGAGGACGCGGCCCGGGAAGCATCCATTCACCGCACCGCGGCCACCGCCGAAAGCGCCGCGCAGTCAGCAGCCGCAGAGTCCCTGGGCGACCAGGGCATAAAGTGCGCGTCGACAGCCGTCCGCGTCAACACCGGCGGCCTGAGTGTGCTGCCGGTAGGGCAGGTCGGCACGGTCACCGTGACCGTGACCTGCACGGTCAATCTGTCGGATCTGCTGCTGCCGGGCGTGCCGGGAGCCAAGACACTCACGTCGACGGCGACCTCGGTAGTGGACCAGTACAGACAGCGAGGTGACTGATGATCTTGCATCGGATACGGCAGGCCGGCGGTGACGACCGGGGCGGCGTCACCGTGTTCGTCGCCGTGTGCGTGTTCGCACTGATCGGCATCATCGGCGTCGCCGTCGACGGCGGCAGCAAGATGCGCGCCACCGAACGCGCCGACTACATCGCCGGCGAGGCCGCCCGGGCCGGCGGCCAGGCCATCAACCCCGCCGACGCCATCAACGGCACCGCGATCACCGTCGATCCCCAAGCCGCGGCCGCCGCGGCGCAGGCCTACCTGCACTCCGCGGGCGCCACCGGCACGGTCAGCGTGTCCGGCGACGGCAAGACCCTCACCGTCACCGTCACCAGCTCGTACGACACGAAGTTCCTGTCGGTGGTCGGGATCGGCTCCCTGCCGGTGACCGGCCATGGCACAGCCACACTCCTGCACGGCGTCACCGCACCCGAAGGAAACTGATGCGCACCACCCGCTCCCCCGCCGCAACGGTGGGCCGCACCCAGGCCCGGGTCCGGGTCTTCAAGGCCGTGATGAGCCTGCTCGTCCTGGCCGCCGCGGTCGCCGGACTGCCGCTGCTGCTGGCCTGGGCCACCCCGGTCATCTGGGCCACCACCCACGACGACCTCACCCACCTGCTGGACCGGCAGGACACCGGCAGCGTATTCCTGCTGCTGCTCCTCGCCGTGGGCTGGACCGGGTGGGCGCAGTTCACCTTCTGCGCGGTACGCGAGCTGATCGCACAGCTACGGGGCCGCACCTGGCACGCCCCGCGAGGGATGGGCGCCTCACAGCGGACCGCGGCCCTGCTGATCGGCAGCATCCTGGTGCTGCTGCCCACCAGCTCGGCACTGGCCTCCAACGCTCAGGCCGCGGTGGTGGCCGGTGCGGCCCGCACCCCCGGCCAGACAGCCGAACCCCCGGCGTCCGCCGGCGCCGAGCAGGCGGCCTCCGCGTTCACTGCGAGTCCCCAGGCGTCGCGTACGTACACGGTGCGCGGGACGCGGCCGGCGGAGAGCTTGTGGGGCATCGCCGAACATGAGTTGGGGGACGGCGAGCGGTGGCGGGAGATCGCCGACCTGAACGAGGGACGGACCATGGCCGACGGCACCATCTTCCGCGCGAACAGCTTTCTGCAGCCCGGCTGGCAGCTTCAGATGCCCGAGACCGCCACGGCCGCGGACGGCGTCCGTACCCAGCTGGATCGCAGCGCCCCGCCGGCTGATGAGAAGGGCGGGCACGTCGTCACGGTCCACTCCGGCGACTACCTGTCGAAGATCGCAGAGAAGGAGCTCGGCGACGGCGACGACTGGCCGCAGCTGTTCGAGGCCAGCCGGGGCAAGCCGCAGCCACACGGCCTGCCCGAGATCACCGACCCCGACGTCATCTACGCGGGGCAGCAGGTCACCGTGCCCGGTCCCCAGACCGATCAGCCGCGCCAAGGTCAGGGCCACGGTGAGGAGTCCGGCCGCCAGGAGGCCACTCCCCCGACCATCCAGGAGCCCGACGACATGCAGACGCCGGGCGGCAGCACGGGGGATGCTCCAGCGCCCGCACCCAGCCAGACCCAGGTGCCTGCACCGCAGTCGTCGGCACCCAGCGCGCCGTCCAGTCGCCCGGCCGAGCAGCCTGGGCAGGATCAGTCCTCACCGTCCGAAGCGGCGTCCGCGACGCCCGAGCCCAGCGCCAGCGCCTCAGCTTCTGCCGCCTCACCGTCGGCGTCGGAATCATCCGGCCCTGCAGCCTCCTCCCCTGCGCGCGAGGCCCCGGCGTCGGCTCCGGCCAGCAGCCCGCTGAATCTGCGGATCGTGCTCGGTGCCGGCGCGTTGCTCGCCGCTGCGGTCACCGGGGCGCTCGCCCTGCGCCGGACGCTGCAGCGCCGACGCCGCAAGCCCGGCGAGAAGATCGCCATCGCAGCTGAGGCCTCCCCGGCGGAGGCGCAGCTGGCGGAGGCCGCCGAGCCCGGCGGTGCTGCCCGCCTGGACGTGGCGCTGCGGACCCTGGCCCACCACGTCGCCCAGCAGCAGGAGGCCGACGCGGTCCTGCCGCCGCTGCGGGCCGCCCGGATCGGGACCCGCGCAGTAGAGGTGCTACCCGAGGACCTCGCACAGGAACCCGTGGCGCCCTTCGCTGCCGGGCGGGGCGGCTGGTGGGTCCTTCCCGCTGAGGCCGCGCTCCTGGACGAGGAGGCCGCCCGCGATGTGCCGGCACCGTATCCGGGGCTGGTCACGATCGGCAGCACCGAGGCGGGCGATCTGCTGCTGCTCAACCTCTCGCAGTTGCCCGCGCTGCTGCTGGACGGCAACCCGGTGCACATCACCGAGGTGTGCACCTCGCTCGCGCTGGAACTCGGGATGAGTCCGTGGGCGGCTGACGTCGAGGTCGTCACCGTGGGGTTCGGTGAGGACCTGCCGCAGCTGCTGCCGACCGCGCGGATCGCCCACATGCGTCAGGCCGTGCACGCGCTGCGCGATCTGAGCGAACGGCTGCTGGAAGCGCACCAGATGCCCGAAACCCAGCATCAGCCGTATCTGCTGCTGTGCGCATCCCCGCTGGACGAGGACACGGCCTGGCAATTCGCCGACGTCCTCGACAAGGCGAGCACAGTACCCGTCACGCTGATCGCCCCAGCGAGTACCACGGCCGCTCATTTCCCCGAGGCAGAGATCCTCAACGCTTCCCTCAACGACCCGCAGACCCTCGACTACACCGGCACCGACATCACAGTGCAGCGCCTCGAACACGCCGCCTACCAGCAGATCACCACCGCGCTGAAGGTCTCCGGCCAGCCGTCCCACCCAGCCGAGGGACCCTGGCAGCACGTCCCGGACGAACTTGACACCATGAAGCAGCCCGAACACGCGTCGCCGGAGAAGTCCACTGCGCCCGCAACCACCGATGATGCCCCAATCCCGACACAGGCTGCAGCAGTGGACGTGAGCAGCGAGGTCTTCCCGGCCCTGCTCGCCGCCACCACCGACCCGCCCGGACCCCGTTTCCTCTCCCCCACCGCATCATCGACCCGGCTCGGCGACAAAACCGGCCCCGGCAGCGAAGCAGCGGCGCCTTCAGCTCCTGCTACCCCGGCAGCTGTGGGGTCCACCGACACGGCCGAGGCCACGGAGGCGGACAACCTTGGGCCCGCTGCCGAGAAGCCCGCCGCACCAGAGAAGGAAGAGTGCGAAGCCCAGGATCTGCACGCCCCGGAGATCCGGGTGCTGGGGCCGGTCGAGGTGACAGGCGTGAACAGCACCGGCCACGGCCCGCGGATGGCGCAGCTGGCCGCCTTGTTGTACTTCCGGCCCGGCCGGAGAGCGGACGTGCTGTGCGCCGACATGGATCCCGTCAGCCCGTGGTCGACGAGCACTCTCAACGCACGGGTGCAGGGCCTGCGCAGCGCCCTGGGCAGCGACCCGTCCGGCAACCTCTACGTACCACGCCGCAAGACCGGCGAAGACCCCTACCGGCTCGCTCCCAGCGTGCGCTGCGACTGGACCCGATTCCTCCAACTCGTCGAACACGCACTGCCGCAGGGCCCGTCCGGCCTGACCGACCTGGAGACGGCACTGACCCTCGTGCGGGGCACACCGTTCGGCGGCCGGCCACTGCCCTGGGCCGAGCCCTACGCTCAGGAAATGATCACACGCATCATCGACACCGCCCACACCGTAGCCACCTACCGCACCCCACCAGGCCCCCACCACAACCTCAACACCGCACGCCACGCCATCACAACCGGCCTCGACACCGACCCCACAGCAGAACTCCTCTACCGAGACTGGATGCGCCTCGAACACGCCCACGGAAACCGCTCCGGACTCCACACCGCCATCACCCGCCTCCAACACATCAACCGAGACCTGGACTGCTCCCTGGAAACGGAAACTTCACACCTCATCAACGAACTCCTCAACAGCTCAGGCACTGCGGTACGCAAGGCCCCGTAGCCACTGTGGCGCACATGGGTTCTGCTGCCGGGCTGGCCTACTCGCTCTCCGGCTCGCCTGGAGGCGAGCCGGGCACACCTCGCCCCGTAGGCCGCAAGGTGCCGGGCCTCAAACTCCGTGGCATCCCGGCCCTCTTCTGCACTTCGCGGCCACGCCAGACGTACACCCATCCCGACTCGCCAGTCGAGAGCGGTACTTCCCACAGGTCGGACCGCTCGTCCTCGAACGCGTCAAGAATGCGCCAGTCTTCGTGGGTCAGGTCGCTCAGAGTCACACCGGGCGCCGAACCTGTGAAGGCCAGAGACGCGACCTTCGAGAGCAGCTGCGCGATGGCCGAGAGCGGACGCCTGCGCCCGCTCCGGTATCCGGCCCAGAAGTGCCTTGAGGACGGCATCGAATTGCAGTGCTCCTGCGGCCAGAGGTCTGCTGGCCAGGGCGCTACATGATGCCTTTCCAGTGCCAGGGTCGAGGTTCTGCACGGCCGCGCAGGCAGTCCACTCGGTACTGAGCCTCTGCCTGCCACTCGGGGCGTGTGGCCGCGTGCTGGGCTGCGTAGGTAGTCATGCGCAACTCGCGTGCTCCGGCGAGCAGTTCGTACCCGTCCCACTCGGTGACGTCTGTGCCGTAAGCCTCGCAGAACTCGGCATACTCGGCTTGGGTGATGCCGCCGGTCGTCGTCAGTTTGACCGCGGTGGAGACGAGATCCCACTCCGGTGGTCCGATGGAGGCCCGTTCGAAGTCCATGAGGATCGGGCCGATGGCAGTGCGGGCGACGTTACCGACCCACGCGTCACCGTGCACGACACAGTCGGGTAGGCCAGCAGGCCGGTGCTCCCATTGTTCGCGGAGGTCGGCGTGCCGATCGTGGAGCCACCGGCGATCGTCCTCTGTCAGTGAGGCGGCGGCTTCGATCCGCTCGGCGACCCGTACAAACGGGTCCAGCCGGTCGAGTGGCAGGTCCGGAAGCGGCAAAGGGTGAAGCTGTTTCAGAAGGGTGACGACATCCCGAACGCTGCCGATGCCGTGCGGCGGGAGTTCAGCCCAGAACGTTACCGGGCGGCCCGCGGCCTCGACTGGCTGCTCGACCGGCAGCGCGCGGATGGCGGGCACTGCGTTGTCGGCCAGCCAGCGGGCCACGAGGACCTCACGCACGGCCGCTTTCCACTGGCCGGCGCGCACGATACGGACGATCACCTCCCCGGGGAGGCGCCATATCTCGTTCTCGGCGATCCGAAGGGGCTCAGCGCCTGCTGGGTCGAAGCCTGCCTGGACGCAGGCCTCGACCAGTGCGGCGCGGTCAGGGACGGCCGAGATCGTCATGCCTGCAAGGCAGCGGTGATCCGCCGGCGCAGGTGCGCCGCCTCCTCCAGTGTGCGGTGCTGCCCGGCGAATCGGCGGAGCTCCCGTAGGTCGTCGGCCGCCCTTTGTGAGGTGAGCCGTCCGACGTCGTCGAGCGCCTGGTGCCCGATCGCGATCGCCTGCATTGGGTCGCCCTTGGCCATGACCAGCGACGCCAGCTTCGTTCGGGAAATGCCGCGCGAACGTGCGTAGTCGTCGCCGTGCCCGGCGACCGCCGTTGCGAAGCGTTGCGCGGCCCGCCCTGGATCCTGGTTGGCGTGGATGGACAAGTCGAAGAGCGCATGGGCCGTGTCGCCGTGGTGCTGGGCGTCGTCGTAGTAGTGCATCCAGGCCGGGTCCTCGGTCGGGTTCGAGTGGGCAAATGCATCGTCGGCCGCGCCGACTGCGGCCAACGTGCCCTGTACGTCGTGCAGCTTGCCGAAGGCCCTGGCGCGGGCGCTGTGCAACATGGCCTGAATGGTCGGCGTGAGCCGGTCGGCGCGGACAAGGCCTTTCTCCGCGTATGTCAGGCCCTCGTCCGGATCGCCGAGCCAGGTTGCCTGTCGGGAGAGGAAGGAGAACGTCTTGGCTCGAAGCCACCAGTCGCCAGCCTCCTCCGCGCATTCGGAAGCGACCTTGAAGGCGACCCGGGCCTCGTCGTGGGCGTAGGCGTCGAAGTGTGTCGCGCCGACCACGATGCCCAGCCGCGCGACGTGGCCGAGGAGTTCGAGGCGGAGGGACTCGGGGCAGTCGACGGAGAGCAGCCGTACGGCCCATTCCATCGAACGGCTCGCGAAGTCACCGACCAGGCCGCCGCCTCCTTGGGCGTTGTCCCAGCGGTGGACGCTGTCGGCGATGAGGCGCAGTTGGTCGAGGTCCGCGGGGCGAATTCGGTTCGGGAGTTCGGGCGGTGCGGTTGGGGCCACGAGTCGGGCGAGGTCTATCGGGGCGATGGCGGCAAGGCTGGTGGCAGCGAGAAAGGCGCGTCGGTCCACTGGCGGAAGGCTCTCCGGTAGCGGGGCTGAGGTCTCTCCGCCCAGCATGCGGCCTCCGTAGACCTGAATGCTGCCCTCCACCGGTACACGACGGCCACTATCCGCATCAGACCGGCTTTTATCCGCATCACCGAATACCATCCCCCACGCCCGGGTGAGGACTCCGCCCGTTTCGAGGACGGCGTCCAGGCGCTCGGCGAGGTCCCGCCGGCACCGGTATGTGCCCTTCTCAATCTTGGAGATCACGGCAGGGCTGACCTGGACCATCGGCCCTAACTGGGCTGCACGCAAGCCTGGTTGGCGCTTACGCCAGTAACGCAGTTCGGCACCGAACCACTCCTGTGGTGAGGCATCCGGGGTGAGTTCTTTCTCGGGCTGCGGCATCTGCGCCCCCTGGGTCGTGATGCGGATTTCACAAGTCTCCGCATCCGGATCTGCACGCGGGTCTCGCGGCCTGGCTAAATGGTTGCCGACCGGTTCCCCACCAGTACACACCGCAATCGAACCTCGTTGGTGGGGATTCCGCCAGACCGAAGTGGATCTGTGATGGCCGACCTCTTGGAATTGCCTACCCCGCCAGCAACCGGCGTGCGTGCGACGACGCACAGCAAGCCGGGCCACCTGGAGATAGACCTCGACGTCACCACCGAGGCCGTGCCCCTCATCCGGTCCATCGTGCACGCCCACCTGAAACTGTGGGGCTTGGCCGCCCTGAACGATGATGCCAGGCTCGCAGTCTCGGAGCTGCTGACCAACGTCCTGCGCCACGTAGCGCCCGACGCGCGTACCGAGAGGAAGAATGCGCGGCTGACGGTCACACGCGTCCCCGGAGCATTGAACATCTGCGTGCGCGACTTCGAACCGACGTTGCCTACACTCTCCAACCAGCAGCTTGACACCGAGGGCGGCCGGGGTCTGCATCTCGTCAAAGCCCTCGCCGACGACTTCGGCGCCTCCCCGGTCAAGGGAGGCAAGGACGTGTGGGTGACCTTCCTGATCAGCGGCGGCGCCACGAGCGAGAGCCAGCAGGCGCAGGAGACGCCGTGACCCGCCCGAGAATGACCACACAACTGGCCCCTGTTGCACAGGATTACGCCGGACCCGTCGACGATCCCGGCTACCGACCAGACGCCGAAACCCTCGCATGGGTCGAGCACGCTCGCACGCCACGCGGCGAGGGGCTATCTGGCGGCTGCCGTCAGGCTCCGGAACGCGCACCGCGAACGGTTGGGACGGCTTCTGACCTCGGAGAGCGCCCGATTGACGAACGGCACATCAAGGGACAACTGATGCGAACCCCGAAGCTCTGGCCGCGCCGCAAACCTCGGCCCTCGTTGTCCGAGGCTGAGCAGAACAGACAGCGCAATCTTGAGCGGATCCTTCACCCGCCGGGCCCGACGCTCGCGGGCCGGTGGTGGTCCCTCGTGTCTGCGGTTGAAGGCCTCTGGGGCCGGCACGTCAGCCAGCGGGAGTTGTACCGCATGTTCGACGATGCCCGCCTCTTGATGGAAGTGGAACAGATTCCACGCACCGGCCCCGAGCGTGGGCTGGACCGGCTCAGGCGGGCCGCGCTCGGCGCGCGCCCGTCACGGGACCGCGGCAAAGCGCCCGCTCAGGCTCAGCGTCCCCCGAATGGGCTGGAGCGGGTTCGATGGGGCCTTACGACCGGACGGTTAGCAGTTCAAGACCAGAGGAGGACCAGCGTGCGTGCTCGGTGGATTGTGGAAGCCACAGGTGGCGGTAACCCCCAGGACGACAGCGACTCCGGCAACAAGCACGGCGGAGGCGGCTCCGACGAGGGCGGCAACACCAACGACGGACAGGGACCGGCGGACGGACGATGAGTCAGATCGCACAGGCGTCAGGCCCGGAGCGGTTGGCAGCCGAACTCATGGCGAAGAAAGTGCTGACGTCGGACTGGCTGGAAGCGTTCCAGGCTGTACCCCGTGACCGGTTCGTCCCGGACGTCATCTGGCCCGGCCATGCTGGGCAGAACCGCCAGGATGACCGGGTCCTGCGTGCGGAGACGCCGGATCTGTGGTGGGATGCGGTCTACCGTGACGCGCCCATCACGACGCAGTGGGACGACGGGGCTTATACGGGCCTCAAGAGGGGGCGCATCGCTTCCTCGTCGAGTTCCATGCCGACCATGGTCTTCTCGATGCTCGATGCCCTCGACGTGCGCTCCGGGCATCGTGTCCTGGAGATCGGCACCGGCACCGGGTGGAACGCGGCGTTGCTGTCCCACCGTGTGGGCGACGAGAATGTGGTGACCGTCGAGGTGGACAAGGCGCTTGCCGCCGATGCACGCGCCCGCCTCAACGCCGCCGGTTACGCTCCCCGCGTGGTCGTCGGCGATGGCACGATCGGCTACGGCAAGGGATCCCCCTACGACCGGATTATCGCGACGGCCTCCGTCCAGATGATCCCGTCCCAGTGGATCGGTCAGGCCCGCCCCGGCGCGATCATCGTGGCCCCATGGGGCCCCACCTATGGTGGCGAAGGCGTCGTACGACTCACGATCGACCAAACCGGCCGCGCGGAAGGCCGCTTCGTCGGCTCCTCCGCTTTTATGCGGTTGCGTCAGCAACGTAGACGCTTGCCAGCTACCGAACGCTTGGTCGACCCGCAGACCTGGCCGGCCGAGGCGGAACTGTCGACCACGGGCCTGTCACCGGACGACGTTGGCGACTGGATCGTCATGTTCGCGATCGGTGTCCAGGTCCCAGACCTCTTCCTGCGCATCACCAACGGCGCAGAGGGGGCCTACCGAATGTGGCTCTTCGACACGGGCGTCACGAGCTGGGCCACTGCCGACTATCTGGAGACCCGGACCACGTTCCAGATCGCTCAGGCCGGGCCGCGAAAACTATGGGACGAGCTGGAGGCCGCCTACTCGTGGTGGGAAGCCCAGGACAAGCCCTCGTTCGACCGATTTGGTCTCACAACCCGCGGAGGACCCGGCTGCAAAATATGGCTGGACGCCCCTGACAACCCCGTCCCCACTCCCTCCGTGCAGGGGCCGAGTCCAGGCGGTCATGGATCGTGACGGCCAGACCACCGCGATCAGTTGTGCGTCATGCGTCGGTGCTGCCTGCTGGTCCGGAGGACCCAGCGGTAGGTCAGAAGGCGGAGCTGAGCATCGTGTGCTTGCCTTGGATGCTCTGATGGCCGAGTTGCACGCCGCGGAGGCCGCCTGGCGTATGCAACGCGGTGTCCGCACGCGGTTCCGGGCGCTGGACCGGAACGGCGCCTGTGCCGTATTCCCTCTATGCGATCAGGGTCGAACTGGCTCCGGCCATCGGCGAGTGACCGGCTTGTCCCCACCGGGCCGTTTCGCGAGGCCCCGGCGCAGCTCTGCCCCGGGCCGGCTCCAGGCTCCACCCGTTGCGCTCGCGGCCCGGCTCGGCATCGCCCCCTTGAGACCCCGTGCTCGTCGGCAGGTGACGCCCCAGGACGCCGACGAGCACGGCCCAGCCCCTGCGGCCGGCAAGGTTCCGGCCCCGGCCGCAGGCCCCTATACCGAAACGAGCCCTCCATGACGAAGCTGCTTCTCTTCAGTGTCTTTTGGCTGACCGGCGTTGCTGTCCTGCACGCCGCGCGGCCTGCACCTGGCATCGCGCCCATGGCTCGCCTGCAGGAGGAAGAGGCCCGACGCTTCGCCGATTTGTACAGGAAGGTGTCATGAGACTGCAGCCCGCCGAGACGCGCTAGACGAACCGGGCCTGCGGTGGTCGCATCCAGGGCCCTATTTCCCCGGATCGGCCCGAACCGTTTGAACGCCTGCCTGGTGGCCCGGATGTCCAAGGCCCGGCTATCAGGCAGGAGCTACTCCCGATGCTGGTCAGCCGCATGTTCCGACGGCTCAGCGCATCCCGGCGCGGGAGTCTGCCCCCTGCCGCCGGGCTTCCCCCGTCTTGGCGGCAGGGGGCCCGACAGCCCACGTGATGAGACGGAGACGTTTATGCGTATCGCCCCTCTTGCCCCCTCCGAACTCAGTTCGCCGGTTGCGGTGATCACCGGCGGTTGGTCCCGGGAGCGGGACCGTTCCTGCCTGTCCGGCCCGACCGTGGCCGCGGCCTTGGATGAGATGGGAGTCAAAGCGCGCGTTATCGACCTCGCCGCTTCCCGTGAGAATCTGCTCGATGGTCTGGGCGACGCTGAGAAGGCGTTCCTCGCCATCGCCGGCCGGGGCGGAGAGGATGGCCGCCTTCAGGGCATGCTGGAGACTCTTGGTGTCCCGTACACGGGGTCCGGGGTGCTGGCTTCCGCCATCGGCATGAACAAACTGCATGCCAAAACTTTGGTGTCGGCTGATGGCGTACGGGTGCCCCAGGGAACCCGTATTGACCCGACAGCCCCCGTCGGGGACGAGGCCGCACGCGTCAGCGGGCTGCTGGACCTTCCGGTGATCGTCAAACCGGTCAGTGAGGGCGGGTCGATCGGGCTTCACGTGGCCACCACGCTGGAGAGTCTTGCCGCGGCGCTCGTGGGCGTCGCCGATGGGGAGCTGATGGCCGAGGCGTTCCGCCCGGGCCGCGCGGTGAGTGTCGGGATCCTGGAGGACCAGTGCGGTGCGCTGCACGTGTTGCCCTGCCTGGAGGCCCGGACGCCGAACGGGATCTACTCCTATGCGGCCAAGCGCGGCAACGCCGAGTGTGACTACCACTGTCCGGCCCGTGTCAGCGGCCAGACGCTGAAGGACTTGCAGGAGCAGGCGGTGACCGCTCACCGGGTTCTGGGCTGCTCTTCGTACTCGCGGCACGACTTTGTCGTCGGTGACGACGGCCGGTGCTGGTGGCTGGAGGTCAACACCCTGCCCGGCCTGTCGAAGGGCGGGAATCTGGCGCGGATGGCGCAGGCCGACGGGATCTCCTACGAGCTGCTGCTGACGCATATCCTGCGTGGTGCGGACACCGACCGCCGTGGCCGGATGTGAGGTGGCTGCGGTGACAGTCACGATTCAGCATGTCCTCGGCGCCGTCGAGAGGCTTCGCGGGGTGGCCTTACGCACTCCCCTGCTGACGTCGGCCGCCCTCAACGCGCAGCTCGGCCGTCCGGTGTGGGTGAAGGCTGAAAACATGCAGCTCACGGGGAGTTTCAAGCTCCGCGGTGCGTACAACGCGCTGGCCGTGCTTGATGCGCGGGACCGCGGCCGGGGCGTCATCGGCGCCTCCTCCGGCAATCACGCCACCGCGCTCGCGTGGGCGGCGCAGCGCTTCAATACGCGGGCCCTGGTGGTTGTCCCCGGGGACCTGCCCGTCGCGAAACGCCGGGCTGTCGAAGGCATCGGTGCCCGCGTCGTTACCTACGACCGGCGTTCTGGCTGCCGTGACGAGGTGGTCGAGCGGCTCGCCCGCCGGCACCGGCTGGCGGTCGTGCCGTCGGCGGACCACGTGCAGGTCGTCGCCGGAGCGGGCACGGTCGGCTGGGAGATGCTCCAGGAGGTCCCGGACCTGACGACGCTCCTCGTGCCGGTCGGCGGTGGCGGGCTTGCGGCCGGAACCGCGGTTGCGGCCACCGGTCATAACCCGGGCCTGCGGGTCTTCGGTGTGGAACCGGCCGCCGCCGATGACACGGACCGCTCGTTGCGTGCGGGCGCCCGCATTACCATCCCGCCGCCGGTCACCATCGCCGACGGGCTGGGCCACTGTGCACCCGCCCGCATTCCCTTCGAGGTCAATCAGCGTCTGCTCGCCGGCGTCCTCACCGTCCCCGAGGAGGCGATATCCGCGGCGATGGCGTACCTGTTCCGCTATTTCCGTCTCGTTGTCGAACCGTCCGGGGCCGTCGCCTTTGCCGGCCTGCTCCAGGCCGGCGACCGTCTTTCTGCGGGGCCGGTCGGTGTCGTCGCATCCGGCGGGAACGTCGACTGGACCGCTTACCGAACTCAGCTCGATGGTGCCATGACCCGAACGGAGGTCCCGGCGCATGCCGCCCCCGTGCTGCACTGACGCGTCCCCGCCTAGAGCTGTCCACGACCCGGTAGTGTCCCGAACAACCCGTCTGACCAGGGAGAATCACGTGCATCCAGTTTCCTTGACCACGATCGCCGCCGTGACCGGCGGCCGTCTCGCCGATGTCCCCGATCCCGACGTCCGGGTCACGCAGCCCGCCGTGTTCGACTCCCGCGACGCCGTCCCCGGGGCGCTGTTCCTCGCGCTCAAAGGGGTCGCCAGCGACGGTCACGCCTACGCGGCGGGCGCCGCCGAAAACGGCGCTGTCGCGGCGCTGGTCACCCGGCCCGTCGGTGTTCCCGCGATCGTCGTGGACGACGTCCTGACGGCGGCCGGACGGCTCGCGCGTTTCCTGCTCCACGACGGGCTGGGCGCCGTCACCGTCACGGCCATCACCGGGTCAGCCGGCAAGACCAGCACGAAGGACTTCACCGCGCAGGTGCTCCCGGGCAACGTGGTCGCCACACCGCAGTCCTTCAACAACGAGATCGGTCTCCCGCTGACCGTCACCCTGGCCGACCGGAGCACGGATCACCTCGTGCTGGAGATGGGGGCACGCCACATCGGTGACATCCGGGGCCTCACCCAGATCGCCGCACCGGACATCAGCGTCGTCACCAACGTCGGCACCGCGCACGTCGGTGAGTTCGGCGGCCGGGAGAACATCGCCCAGGCCAAAGGCGAAATCGTCGAGGCGCTTGAGCCGAACGGTCTCGCCGTCCTCAACGCCGACGACAACTTCATGCCCCAGATGCGGCAGCGCACCCGCGGGCGCGTCGTCACCTACGGACGCGGTGAGAAGGCCGTCATCCGGGCCGTGGACGTCACGATCGACGACCACGGACGCCCCTCATACCGGCTCATCACTCCCGAGGGCAGCGCGCACGTCCGGCTTCAGTTCGTCGGGGAGGTCCAGGTCCACAACAGCCTGGCCGCCGCGGCCGTCGCACGTGAAGCCGGGCTCAGCGCCGAGGAGAGTGCCGCTCGCCTGTCGGACGCGCTTCCCCGCTCACGCTGGCGGATGGAGACCACCCTCCGCGCCGACGGCGTCACGATCGTCAACGACGCCTACAACGCAAACCCCCACTCGATGCGTCATTCCCTCAACGCACTCGTGTCCATGACCCGCGGCCGCGGCCAGCGGTCCGTCGCCGTACTCGGCCGGATGAACGAACTCGGCAACGACACACGCACCGCCCACACGGAACTGGGACGCTACGCCGCCGAACTGGGCCTGGACCGGATCATCCTGGTAGGAGGAGACGAAGCCCGATGGATGCAGGAGGGCCTGAGCAGCGCCGGCGGGAAGGCCGACCACCTGCCCGATCAGGATGCCGCCCTGGCCCTGCTCCACGACACACTCCAGGCCGGCGACGTCGTCCTGGTCAAAGCAAGCCGAGGGGTCCAGCTGCAGGAACTTGCCGCAGCACTCCTGCAGCCAAACCCCACCACCGGCGCCTAGGCCGACCGGGCGACCTGCTCGCCGAGCGCGGCCTGCAACGTGGGCCCAGACTCCACAATGTCACCGCAGCCCATCAGCACGACCACGTCACCCGGCCGCGCGACCTCGGCCACCTGGACCACGGCCTCGGCACGGTCCGGCAGCACATGTGTGACGCGCCCGCCCGCGCCGGCCACCTGGGCCGACAGCGATTCCAGCACGGACGACTTCAACCCGTGCGTGCTGTCGGTCAGCACCACCTGGTCACAGGCGGCCAGCGCCTGACCGAAGGCGGCGCCGAACGCGTGGAGACGGGCCTGGTCGGACGGCTGGAACACCGTGATCAGCCGGAAGCCCGGACCGACGAGCGACCGCGCGGCCTCCAGGTCGGCGCGCACCTCCTCGGGGTGGTGGGCGTAGGAGTCGAAGACCCGCACCTCGTCCACCACCCCGGCCGGGGTCATGCGCCGCACCACACCGTCGAAGACGGCCAGCTGCTCGACCGCGAGACCGCAGTCCCGGCCCACGGCACCGATCGCAGCGATCGCGGCCGCCGCGTTCAGGAGCTGATGTACCCCCGGTACCCGCACTGTCAGGGAGAACGCCTCGTTACGCGGCCCGCGCAGCACCGCCGTGCTGCGCCCGTTCGCGGTGGCCGTCTCCGTCAGCCGCCAGTCCGCCGAGGCCGACGTACCGAACGTCACCACCCGCGGGCCGTCCCCAGCCGTAGCGAGGCGCGAGCCCAACTCGCGGCAGCCGGGAGAGTCGACGTTGAGCACCAGGGTGCCCCCCTCGTGCAGGCCGCCGCGGATGCACTGCTCGTAGGCGTCGACGTGGTCGGACACATCCGCGTAGTGCTCCGGGTGGTCGTGTCCGATGTTCGTGATCACCGCCACCCGCATGCGCGTGCCGATGTGCGAGCGATCCGACTCGTCGACCTCGGCGACGAAGAAGGCCCCATGGCCCAGACGCCCACCGCTGCCCGGCACGTCGAGGTCGGCCCCCACGACATGCGTCGGGTCCTCGCCCATGCGCCTGAGCACGAACGCCAGCATTCCTGCGACACTCGACTTGCCGTGCGTGCCCATCACCGCAATCGGCGTGCGGTGGCTGCCCATCAGCGCGTTGAGCGCGGCAGAGCGGTGTACCACGGGAATACCACGCCGCCGTGCCTCGATGATCTCCGGGTTGTTCTCCGGGACGGCGTAGGTGAACACGACGGCGGTCGCATCCCCCGGCACATGGGCAGGTACGTGTCCGATACGGACCTCGGCCCCGAGCCGGGCCAACTCCTTCAGCCCCTCAGCCGGCCGGACATCACTCCCCGACACAGTGAACCCGCGTTCGGCGCACACCCGCGCAAGCGGCAGCATGCCCATGCCTGCAACACCGACGAAATGCACACGGGACAGATCGACAGGACAAGCAGTCGACACGTCCGGACTGATCCTCGGGATGGCGGTCTCTGCCATGAAACAACTCCCTCCAAGGCGGCGCCTGCCGCCTCAACTGGCAATGGGCGCCTTCGCGTTGGAAGGCACACCACAACGCTCCCGCCCCGCCCCGTAAACCGTCCACGACCAGCAGTGCTGCGAACCCGTTCGCAACACCACACACCATGAAAGCCCCGAACTACCCACTCGCGCTCGCCCTCGCCGAAGCGGGATGGAACAACAACGAAACAGCCCGCCGCATCAACAACCGAGCCCTGCAACAAGGCCACCACCACGTCGCCGTGGACCGCTCCCGGGTCAGCCGATGGATCCGCCACGGCGAGAAACCACGCCCACCCGTCCCAGACCTCCTCGCTGAACTCCTCACCGAACACCTGAACCACCCCTACACACCCCAACTCCTCGGCATCGGCCCAGCACGCGGAATACTCGTCCTCCTGGACCCAAGCGAACACCAAGCCCTCAAGGCCATGGCCGCTGCCGCAAACATGCCACTGGAACGCTACGCACACACACTCATCCGCACCGCCCTCACACCCGAGCAGAGCCCGGCACGGTGACACAGACACGAACCCCCGCGCACCCAGACGCAACAAACCGCAGCTGACATACTGCGACAAAAAAAGGGGGGGCGCGCTCTGCCGAACCCCGCCTGATCCACACGAACAATGCCGACCGCGAAGGCCCCACGGCTATCAGGCTTCCGCCCCCACCAGCACCATGCAACACGAAAGCACCTACCCCTACCGCACAGCGAGCGGCCGACTGCACCCCCGACGATGAGTTGGCTTGGCTCCAACCAAAGCCAGACGAAAAAGCGCCTGCAGGCGAGGCGGCATCCCGGCACAGCCCCCCAGGACGGCCACGGGCACGGAGAGAAGCCGGGCGGTGAGTTCCTATGGGCCAGCAGGAAGAACGGGCGCTTGTCCCGTGCTCGGTCGCTTCAGTCGCTTGGGTCGCTGGCCTTCAGGAAGCCCCAGCCAAGGTCGAACACCCCGTTCGTGCACGACGAACGAGTCCCCTGTCCCCGAAAGCACGGGACAGGGGACTCGTTGGCCCGGACCGGAACAGACCACCCAGCACCTCGATCATCCAAGACCACCACCATGACCGGACAGGACACCGTGGGATCCCCACCCGACCCCGTACACCATCCACCGCCGGCGCAAAGACTCCTCACACCGAACCCGACCGGCCGACCGCCCCCAACACGCAGACACACAGCACACGTCACAGCCGGCGCAGACAAGCCTGCGGCACCTGCCCACCAGGCACCACCCGCCACAGGCTCCCGTCCGCCCCGCACGCCCGATAGGCCGGACCACTCTGAGTCCGCGCGACAGCCACCACACACGAACGCACGACCTCACCCTTGCTCAGATAGTGATGAACCGGAGACCGCAGCGTAGCCACGGGCCCGTCATGAGGCCCGGGACGGCGCACCGCCACCCGCTGCGTCGCCTCCCACCGGACATCACACGGCGTAACCACCGAACCATGCTCCCTCACCACGGTCAGCGCCGAGGCCCCCGCAGCAGACGGAACCAAACCAGCAAGGACCGCCACCGACACCACCACAGCCGCCATCCGAAATCGTGTCATACCAGCCCAACTATCAGCTGTCCTCTGTAAGTCACGGCATCATCGCGAAAATCACCGACAAGAGGCACCCTGAAAGACGCACCGAACCCCCGGCCATCAGGTATGCCCGAGCCATGCTCCAGACCTGTCAATCGAGCTCGCCGGGGGGCGTCGTGAACGTGGTGTCGGGTTCGTGCTCACGGTGTCGCCTGGGAACCTCTCGGGGAAGGGTCCCAGATGGGTCGGAGATCATGTGGTCATGAGCGAGCGCGAGAGTGGTGGGGTGGACCAGCTGGACCGGTCAGCACCGCACTATGTCGCGGCGTCGGGTGATTTGGCCGCTGTTCGTGCCGCGATCGATGCCGGGGCGGACGTATGTGCTGGTGACTCTGCTGGGTGCACTCCGCTGCACTACGCCGCGCAGGCTCAACGGGCCGATATTGCCGTCGAGTTGCTGGCTGGCCGTGCCGTCGCGGATACCGTGGACACGCAGGGGAACACGCCGCTGTAGCGGGCGGTGTTCCATTACCGCGGTGATCCAGCCGTGCCCGATGTACTGCGAGAAGCGGGCGCCGACCCGGATCGGACCAACGCGCATGGGGTCAGTCCGCGGCAGTTGGCAGGGCGGATCGCGAACTACAACGTCGCCAGATATGTGAACTGGTAGGCACGGCCGCCTGATGCACTCCTGCCCGGCTTGCTGGTCACTCGCCCGCGTAGTCTCAGTGATGGCGATGCGGGTGGAGGACTCGTCGACGATGCCTTTCTCCTCGGTGAAGGCGGCGATGCACGACTGCCAGCCGATGTTGTCGACCGAGCGGGGCAGTCCGCAGCTGGTGAGGTGGATCAGCTCGACGGCGTCGTCGGAAAACAGCGTGTCCTGCCATCCGGCCATCGTGAGGTGGTGCGAGCTACCCCCGCGGGCGCGGGGACGACTAGGCGGGGAAGCCTGCGGCGAGCCGGTCCCGGGAGCTACCCCCGCGGGCGCGGGGACGACCTGGGATGCGCCTCTCGGACCCGGACCGCCAAAGAGCTACCCCCGCGGGCGCGGGGACGACGTCAGCGCGGCCGGCGGTTCCCCCGGGGGCCTGGAGCTACCCCCGCGGGCGCGGGGACGACTGGGACGACTGGGACGACTGGGACGACAACCGTAAGCCGACGTCCGACAAAGAGCTACCCCCGCGGGCGCGGGGACGACGCTGCGTCGACGTCCTTGCTCTCTTCCTCGATCGAGCTACCCCCGCGGGCGCGGGGACGACCGGGGGAAGAACGTGATGGCGTGCGTCGCCTCGGAGCTACCCCGCGGGCGCGGGGACGACTTTTCGGACAGCCCTCATGGAGGCTCGAACCGGGAACTACCCCCGCGGGCGCGGGGACGACTCCTACGTGAAGGACAAGGACCCGAGCAAGGAAGAGCTACCCCCGCGGGCGCGGGGACGACATGACCGTGGTGATCACCTCCATCGCGTTCGCGGAGCTACCCCCGCGGCCGCGGGGACGACACCCGGACGAACTGTGGACCGTGGACGACCCGGGAGCTACCCCCGCGGGCGCGGGGACGACTTGGCGGCTCACGGGCGCACGTCCTTCCTGGTCGAGCTACCCCCGCGGGCGCGGGGACGACGGCGGCGGCGTGGCTCAGGTCGGCGTAGAGGTGCGAGCTACCCCCGCGGGCGCGGGGATGACCTGTACCGCCTCATGACCCGCATCATCGCCGTGGAGCTACCCCCGCGGGCGCGGGGACGACGGGTACAGCAGCGTGTACGGCGGTGGAACGGGGGAGCTACCCCCGCGGGCGCGGGGACGACTGGATCTCGACGTTGGTGGCGCCGAACTCCAGGGAGCTACCCCCGCGGGCGCGGGGACGACATGACCAAGAGCACCAAGAGCCTTCAGGTCACCGAGCTACCCCCGCGGGCGCGGGGACGACCCCACACCGACCCTGCGTGGTGCTGGTGGGCGGGAGCTACCCCCGCGGGCGCGGGGACGACTGCTGCCAAGAAACGGGAGCGGACGAAGAAGGCGAGCTGCCCCCGCGGGCGCGGGGACGACTCATGACCTGCGGTGTTGTCAGGTGATCATGTCGAGCTACCCCCGCGGGCGCGGGGACGACCGCCAGCGCTCGGCGAAGGTTTCGGCATAGCAGGAGCTACCCCCGCGGGCGCGGGGACGACAGACCCCCCAGGAGAAGGCCGACATCGCTGCCCGAGCTACCCCCGCGGGCGCGGGGACGACCCACACGCT
>NZ_BAAJXA010000048.1:0-71676 GCF_057537855.1 Streptomyces diversicolor | reverse complement strand
AAGACGTGGTCGCTGGGGGCCGCCGCCTACTGCTCAAGCATAGTCGGCATGCTTCAGTACAGCGGCGGCGTGTACCAGACGCCTGCCTCGCACTGCTAAACCAGAGCCCTGCAGGCCCCGCCCGCCAGGGCGGGGCCTTGCCCTCAGTGCCGCTCGCCTTGACCTGACCACGCAAGGAACCACGCCATGTTCTCCGCGATCTTCCAACACCACATCGGCTATCTGGTCGTGTGCACATTGATCGGCCTCATTTGCGGCGGCCTAGCATGGACGGTCGCCCATAAACGAAGAAACCCTCATGGCGCATGGTGGTCCGGACTTGTCTTTACTCTCACCGGCGTCCTCGGGGTCACGTTTATGGGCGGCGGCTCGGCTAGCGGCGTGTGTGTCATTAACCATAAGTTCGCCGAGCCCTTCCATACGACGCAAGGGCTGTGGAACCTTGCGATGATGGTGCCCGTCGGGGCATGCGCACTCTTGGCCATCCGTCGCCCGCTTCCTGTTCTGTTCGGCGTCGTCGCGCTACCCCTGGCCATCGAGTTCACTCAAGCCACCGTTAATGGCCTGGGGCGCGTATGTGATAGCTCGGACGCCGAGATGAATATTATCGGTGGTTTGATAGGGCTTGCCATCGCTGCGATTTCCCTCGCAATCGGCAGCTCGCTGACCTGGCAGGCAGGCATGAAGGGGACTTTGATTGCCTTCGCGGCACTGCTCCTCTTGGGATCGGGAGTTGCGCGCCCGATGCTGGACTTCACAAACGTGGACGGTAGCAGCCTCGCCGACGCAGACTCCGAGCAGAAGGAGGCCGTTCAGGCCGCCGTAAAAGAGGCATTCGGCGACCGTTACAAGATCGGACAGGTGTACGAGCAGCCGTGTGGGGTCCCCTCATGCACCAACATCACCTTCAACCTGCACAGCCGGGAAGAGGGACACCCCGAAGCCTACGGTAGCGGCAGCCTTTCCTGGCCGGACAAAAAGCACCTGAATATACAGTTGGAGAACAGCGACCGGTCGACTGTCATGGGATACCCGGTGGCAGGCGCGAAAGCACCGTTTACCGATATAGAAGCCTCGCGAATCGCGAAGTCTTACGCCCAGCGAAAGTATCCGTGGGCTATAAGTGCGACCATGAAGGAAACGTTCCCCGTAGGGGAAAAGGCCGCGCTTGGCTGGATGACGAACTGGAGATGGACTCACAACAACGTTCTGATGCCCAGAATGCTGGACGTCCAGGTAGATAGGGCTGGACATGTTTCTCAGATTGACGTCACCCTTGGTCCGACTCGGGCAGAGATCCCCAAAGCCAAGCTTGACGCCAGGCAGGCCGAAAAGGCAGTAAGCGAAGCGGTAGCCGTACGGCTCCGAGCCAATGGAAACACTGGCGCAGAATTCCACACAAAAGCTGTTACTGTAAAAGCGGTCGAGCAAGACGGTAGTTGGCAACCGAATTGGCTTGTGAACCTGACGTGGCCCAGCGATGGGATGAGCGGTGATTCGCAGGCGGAGACGGCTGTTGATATGTACCGCGTGAACGCCATCACTGGGCAGGTGTACGACGCATCCGGACAGCCCCTCAAAGTCAGCTGACGCCCCCTATCGATGAGTCCCGACCCTCGACCGCTTCGTGAGCACTCCGGCCAATATTGAGAGATTGTGAAAGAGGAGCGTCAGGCTCCTGGTGGAGCAGCCGTTCCCGGACGCGGCGGCCGACGCCACGATGGTGCGCCCCCTTCAAGGGTTCCTGAGCGACCGTCAGCATGGCTGACGGCTTCCGCGGAGGGCGGAACAGCAGACAGGTGGCGACAACGGGTGGAGCGGGGCGAGGCCGGGCGGAGTCTCAGGGCGGTGGCAAGAAGGCCAGGGCTGCCGCGAGCAGGGTTGTGTGCCGGGGGTGATCGTGACGAGGTCCGGGGGCGAAGTGGGCACCCCCCCATCTCGCCGCCGACCGGATCGCCGCCCACCTGCTCGGCCTCTGGGGCCTGCCCGCGGACGCCGGTGTCGATGAACGCGATGCCGCCGCCCGCGACCGCGGCCTGCGCAGCTTCACAGCGGCGGTTGAGACCAACCGGGCCTTCTACCTCGGCGCGCTCACCAGCGTCTTCTCCGCCACTTCCACCGGGGCGAGGGTCAGCGCCCGGACCTGACGCAACAGCAACGGCACGATCATGGCGGCCACGATGGCGGCGGCCCCGGCGGCGAGTGTCGCCCGCACCCCGAAGTGCGCGCTCGCCGGCCCGGCAGTCAGATACCCCAGCGGGACCGGCAACACCTGACCGAGCGTGGAGTACGACATGATCCGGCTCAGCTTCTCCTCGGGGACGCGCTCCTGGACCAGGCTCGCCCAGACCGTCATGCTCAGGGACAGACCGGTCCCGGCCGCGCACGCGGCGAACGCCACGAGCACGAGCGGCAGATGGGCGGCCATCGCCGCCAGCGGCAGCGACATCGCGCCCGTCCCCACGCACACCACCACGCCGACGCGCCGCACCTTCCATGTCAGGGCCGCACCAGCGCCGAGCACCAAGCCGCCGGTGAAGGCGCTGACCACCAGCCCCCACCCCGCGGCGCCGCCCAGATAGTCCTTGCCGTAGACCGGCCCGAGCATCTGGTAGCCGACCAGCCACACCGGCACGACGACGGCGCCCTGAAGCACCATCACCCACAGCCAGCGCCGCGACCAGAAGTCGTCCCATCCCTCCCGCAGATCAGCCACGAACCCGGTGCGTACCTTCGCCTTCGCGGGCGCCAGGTCGAGACGAGCACACAGAACGGCCGCGCCCGCGAACGTGAGCGCGTCCCAGCCGATCACCCAGCTCGACCCGACGGCGGCGACCAGGACGCCGCCCACCGCAGGACCCGCGATCTTGACCATGTTCTGGCCGATCTTGAGCAGGGCGTTCGCCGAGTACCGCATCTCGGCCGGTACCACGTCCACCACGACGCCGCCTGCTGCCGGGGTGAAGAAGCTGCTCGCCGCTCCGCACAAGGCGGACACCGCCACCAGATGCCACACCTGCGCCGTACCGGACCACAGCAGGACGGCCGCGACGCCCTCCACCGTGGCGCTGAGGACATTCGTCCATACCATCACGGCGGCGCGCGACCACCGGTCGGCGACCACACCGCCGACCAGCAGGAGCAGGATCTGCGGCGCCATGCTGGCCGCGAGTACCAGACCGAGTCCGGCTGCCCCTCCGCCGAGGTGCAGCACCGCGAACGCCATGCCGATCGGAGCCACGGACGAGCCGGTCCAGGACAGCATCCGGGCCGTGAAGTGCAGTCGGAACGCGCGGACGGCGAGCGGCGCCCCCGCTTCCCTGAGCCTGGTGCGCAGTCGTATGCGTGGCACCGGAGAAGAGCTGCCCCGAACCGGCCACCACGGCATGCGCATGATCCAACTCCGCCCAGCAAGCACGAGACCCGGCACCAGAACGGCACCGGGACAGGCGCCAACCCTAGGGCAACAGGGAGATCACCTGTCGCCGATGCACCACGATGCCCACCCTCTTCGGCAGCCGTCAGCGATCGGCCACGGCGTTGGCGGTGCGATCGGCGCGAGGTAGAGCAGGGTCCTTGCCGCGGTCGGTTTTGTGATTTCCCCCACCTGACCGGAATGGGTCGGTTACGCTCCGCTACATGGTGCACATCCGCGAACTCGACCCGAGCGCATCGCCGTTGGACTACTTCGGCTACGAGCTGCGCCGAAAACGGGAAGAAGCGGGGCTGACGCAGAAGGAACTCGGCGGGATCGTCTTCTGCACGGGGTCACTGATCGGCCAGATCGAGACCACGCAGAAGGTACCGACGAGAGAGTTCGCCGAACGGGTGGACGCGGCCCTGATGACCGACGGTTGCTTCACTCGGTTGGTGGGGCTGGTGCTGCGCAGCCAGTTGCCTACGTGGTTTCAGCCCCACGCGGAGATGGAGGCGAAGGCCGGCTACATCTCCACCTATCAGTGCCAGCTGGTGTACGGGCTGCTCCAGACGCAGGCGTACGCGGCGGCTCTGCTGGAGGTGGACTACCCGGATCGGGTCGTGGAGATGGTTGCGGCACGGATGGAGCGGCAGCGCATCCTGAAGCGGGAGCAGTCACCGGTCCTGTGGGTGGTCATGGACGAGTCGGTGTTGCTCCAGACGGTCGGCGGCCGTGCGGTGATGCGCGAGCAGCTAGAGCATCTGCTGACCTTCCGGGACAACCCGTGGGTGCATCTCCAAGTGCTGCCGTTCGAAGTTGGGGCGCACACGGGCATGAGAGGCGCGTTCACACTGCTGCGCTTTGACGGCGACCCCGATCTTCACTACTCCGAGAGTTACGACCAGGGGCACATGACGGCCAATCCATCACTGATCAGGGAGCGTTCCGTCGGTTACGCTCGTTTGCAGGCCACCGCCCTCTCTCCGGAGGACTCGGCCGACCTGATCGCTGGCGTGTTGGAGGACCGTTATGGAGACCAGTCAGCAGACGAAGTCTGTGATGTGGCGTAAGTCCAGCTACAGCAGCACCAACGGCGGTGAGTGCGTCGAGGTCGCCGACCTCGGCGGCCAGGTCGCCGTCCGTGACTCCAAGGACCTCCAGGCGGGGCGGTTCGCCGTCGCGCCGGAGGCATGGACCGCGTTTCTGCGTGACCTGAAGTGACCTAGAGCGACCCCCTGTGTTGGAGGAACGCTATGGAGAACGGCCAGCAACTCAGCACCGTGACGTGGCGCAAGTCCAGCTACAGCGGCAACACCGGCGGCGATTGCGTTGAGGTCGCCGACCTCTCCGCGTTCGTCGCCGTCCGGGACTCCAAGAACCCCGAGGCGGGCCGGTTCGCCGTCGCGCCGCAGGCATGGGGCGCCTTCTTGCGTCACCTCAAGTGAGCTGACCACACACGGCAGAACGGGCACAGGCACCACGAACGCCTGTGCCCGCGCTGTCGGCTTGGCCGGCCGAACCGTTCGGTCGAGACGCGAGGGCATCGGGGCCCGGCTGATGAGTGAGTTGCGTGGCATTGCCGCCGCACGCCCTGGCTGCACCCGCATGGAATGGATGACGGACCGGGTGAACTCGGACGCGCGCACCTTCTACCGGTCGCTCGGGTTCGAGGAGGACAACGAGAAGATCGTCTACCGGATCGGCACCAGCACGACGTGAGACTCCTGGCTCAGCCGAGGAATGTCGCCGAGATGTCGCCCTGGTCGCTGACGACCTCGACCTTCACGGTCTTCGTGGTGCGGAACTTCGCGTCCCAGTAGCGGCACTCGAACGTGTTGCCCTTCTCGGCCACGACGGAGGCGGGACAGGACAGCCGGTCGGCGGGGCCGGGCCGGCCGCCCTGGATGTCGGCCATCACCTGCCGCTCCAGTCCGTCCTGGTCCAGCACCCTCGGCTGGGGGTCCGCGCTCATCACCTTGACCGTGATCGCCACCGCGCAGCCGGCGACCACGACCGAGGAGAGCGCCAGCACCGTACGCGCGACGTTCCGTTGATCAGACACACGGACAGTCCTATCCGTCAGGCGGCCGGCCGGCAATCCGCCTGATCCGGAAAACCCCGGACCCTCCACCGCGGGCACACAAGCGCTCCGCTGGAAGGGCCGCGGTGTGCCGTCGGTCGTCTGCGGCGCCGTCGTGGCTGGTCGCGCAGTTCCCCGCGCCCCTTCGGGGCGCTGCCGTATCTCAGTGTGACGGTGACTGCTGGGTGACCGTCGGCGGGGGCTCCTGGTTCGCCCTCGCCGGGCCGGCGTTCGCGGCGGTGATCAGGGCGGCAGCCGCCAGTACGGCCGCGACCAGGCCGCGGGCGGCGGCGGTTCCCTTGAGCGAACGGAGCCGGAGGTGGGGGAATGCGGTGGGGCGTCCGTCACGCACGGATGAACGTCCGAGCACGGCTACCTCGCAACATCAGCGGCGTATTAAACATGCTTAACCCTCCGTTTAACCTAGGGGTTGAACGGGCCTAACGGCAAGGGGCCCAGGGGCAGTTGGGGGAGCCGCAGGATGCAGGAGCGAGACGATCCGGAGACCGTCGGACGACGGGTGCAACAACTGCGCACCGCACAGGGGCTGACGCAGCGGCAGCTTGCGGAACCCGCGTACACGCCCGCCTACATCTCCACCCTGGAGGCCGGGCGGGTGCGGGCCTCCGACGACGCGCTGCGGCACATCGCGGGCCGGCTCGGCGTCGCCTTCGAGGAACTGGCCATCGGACGGCCCGCGCACCTCGCGACCGATCTGCGGCTGCGGCTCACCGAGGCGCAGCGCACCCTGGCCACCGGGGCGGCCAAGGAGGCGGCCGGCCAGTACGCCGCCCTGTGCGCCGAGGCCGAGGCCCACGGGCTCGCCCACGAGCAGGCCACCGCGCTGCTCGGGCTCGGCGAGTGCGCCCTGGACACCGGCGACCTGGCCGAGGCGCGGGAGTACTTCGAGCGGGCCGAGAAACACATGGCCGAAGAGCCGCTGCCGGTCCGGGTGCCCGCCGTACGCGGCCGCGCCGTCGCCCACTACCTGACCGGTGAACTCCGGTACGCCGTCTATCTGCTGGAGTCCACCCTGGACGAGCTGAACCGGGGCGGGCTGCACGATCCCGACGCGCTGCTGCTGCTCTACGCCAGCGTCATCGGCCCCTACATGGACATGGGCGCCCAGGCCCGCGCCGCCCAGGCCGCCGAGTTCGCCCTCGCGCTCGCCCCGCAGGTCGCCGACCCCGCGCTTGTGGCCCGCATGCACCGCTCCGTCGCCCGCACCCTGCTCGCCGAGGGCCGGGTCGCCGAGGCCGACGCCTCGCTGGCCAAGGCCGCCGAGCTGTACCGCCAGCTGCAGATCCGTACCGAACTCGCCAACTGCCACTGGATGCGTGGCTACGTGTACGCGCAGGACGGCGAACTGGAGCGCGCCGAAGCCGAGTTGAGGGAGGCGCTGGCGATGCTGTCCGCCAAGCGCGCCGCCCTCTACAGCAGTCAGGTCGCCGTCGAACTCGCCGACGTGCTGCACCGGCGCGGCAAGTCGCAGGAGGCGGCCGAACTGCTGCACGGCGTGCTCGGCGACCTCTCCTCCGAGCGGGGCGCCGTGCACTCGGCCGGCGCACACCGGCTGCTCGGCATCATCGCCGAGGACGCCCGGGACACGGAGGCCGCCGAGGAGCACTACGTGCGCGCGCTGAGCCTGCTGGAACGGGCCGGTGCCGCCGGTGACCTCGCCGACCTGTGCCGGCTCCTCGGCGACCTGCTGCGCCGCACCGGGCGGGTGGAGGCCGCGCTGGACGCCTACCGGACCGGCCTCGGACACCGTACGGCCCCGGGCACCACCACCCTCGGTCCGGCCCCCGCACAACCGCCCTTGTGACGGACCACGGGCGGCGCACAGCGGCACCGGTTAGCCTGCCCGTGACAGCGGCACAGGGGCGGGAACGGCGTACGTGGAACAGCAGGCACATGCCGAGCACGGGGTGAGCGTGCGCCAGGCAGACGGATCCGGGCGCGGTCTTTGCGAGGGACGCGACACGGCTCCCGGCGGCGTGTTCCGGGGCGGGCTCGGGTTCGGCCTGCGCTTCGGGCTCCGTGTGCTCGTTCAGGTGGTCCTCGGCGGCGGCGCGCTTCTCGTGATCCTCGCAGTGGTCTCCGTCCTCGCACCGATGCTCGCCCTCGACCTCTACACCCCTCCGGTCGCCGCCTGGTGGACGGTGTTCACCGCGATCGCCGTGCAGGGGGTGCCCTTCCTGCTGCTGGGGACCGTCGTGTCCGCGGCCATCGGCGCCTTCGTGCCGGAACGGGTGTTCAGCGCCCTGCTGCCGCGCCGGCAGGCCCTCGCCGTGCCCGTCGCCGGTGCCGCGGGCATCGTGCTGCCCGGCTGCGAGTGCGCGTCGGTGCCGGTAGCGGGCAGTCTGATGCGGCGCGGGGTCGCCCCCGCGGCGGCCCTCGCCTTCCTGCTGTCGGCGCCCGCCATCAACCCGGTGGTGCTGGTCGCGACGTCCATCGCCTTCCCCGGGCAGCCCGAGATGGTCCTCGCCCGGCTCGTCGCCTCGCTCGCGACCGCCGTGGTGATGGGCTGGCTGTGGGCCCGCTTCGGCCGCGACGAGTGGCTGCGGACGCCGAAGCCGGGCGGGTCCGTCGAGGCATCCGGTCCCCGGGCCTTCCTCGCCGGACTCCAGCACGACTTCCTGCACGCGGGGGGCTTCCTGGTGGTGGGCGCGGCAGCGGCGGCCACCTTCAACATCGCCGTCCCGTGGTCCGTGCTGGACACGTTCACCGGTTCCGCCTGGGTGTCGGTGGCGGTGCTGGCCGTGCTCGCGGTCGTGCTGTGCGTGTGCAGCGAGGCGGACGCGTTCGTCGCGGCCTCGCTCAGCGCCTTCTCGCCCACCGCCCGGCTGGCGTTCATGGTGGTGGGCCCGATGGTCGACCTGAAGCTGATCGCGCTCCAGGCGGGCGCGTTCGGCCGGTCCTTCGCTCTGCGCTTCTCCTCGGCGACCTGGGTGGTGGCCGTGACGAGCAGCGTCCTGACGGGGTGGTGGCTGCTGTGAGACGGTACGGACCCGCCGTGCTGCTGGTCCTGACGGGCGCCGCGGTGCTGCGCATCACGGTCTTCGGCAACCTGTACCTGCGCTACGTCCAGGCGGCCCTGCGCCCCTATCTGATCGTTTCCGGGGTGACGCTGGTGCTGCTGGGCCTGACGGCGGCGCTCCTGACCGGCCGGACCCCGCCGCGACACGGGGAGCCGGGCGCCGAGGCCGACCACCACGGCCACCGCCACGGCCCGGCCGGTCCCCGCGTCGCCTGGCTGCTCGCGCTGCCCGCGCTCGCCCTGCTGTTGTTCCCGCCGCCCGCACTCGGCTCCTACAGCGCCGAGCGCGAGGCGGCCCAACGGGCGGCCCAGGGCGTCGGCACCTTCCCCGCGCTGCCGTCCGGAGACCCGGTCGACCTCACCCTGGGCCAGTTCACCTCCCGTGCCGTCTACGACAGCGGGCGCTCGCTCGCGGGCCGCACCGTCCGGCTGACCGGCTTCGTCACCCGCGGCGACGGCGGCACCTGGTACGTCACCCGGCTGCACGTCACCTGCTGCGCCGCCGACGCCACCACCAGCAAGGTCGAGGTTCGCGGTGCCGCCGCGCAGAGCCCGCCGCCGACCGACACCTGGGTCACCGTCACCGGCACCTGGCACCCGACGGGCGCGCTCGGCACGGACGCCGCCTGGCCGCCCGTGCTGACAGCCGGCTCGATACGGACGGTCCGGCAGCCCGCGGACCCCTACGAAAAACGCTGAGAAGACGTCCCGTCAGGCCCCCGCCCGGCCCTGCTCCCGGATGCGGAACCGGCGTTCTTGGCTGTGGACCCGGCGTCAGGTCTGGGTCCGGCCCTGGTCCCGGATGTCGGTCAGCCGCTCGGCGCCGCGTTCCACCGCCTGGTCGGTGGCGTCCTCGGACACCTCGCCGAGGGTGCCGTTGGTGACGACGATCGCGTCCTCGCCGACCCGTACCGCGGCGACCTCAAGGGTGAGCGCGGAGGACTCGTCGTCCTCGGACGTGCCCTCGCCGGTCAGCGTGATGCGCAGACCCTGTCGGGCGTCGCCGACCTGCGGCAGCTCGATGTCCGAGACCTGGACGTCCAGTTCGCCCGCGCTCTGGGACTCCGCGGTGAACCGGCCGCACGTCTGCGGCAGGCCGTTCAGCCAGGCCAGCGTGCGGTTCACCGCCTGCGGGCCGCGGGTGGCGACCTGGTAGCGCAGCTGCGCTTCCGCGTCCCCGTCGTCGAGCGCGGTCACCGCGTGCGTACCGGGCGCGTCGCCGAACAGGTTCTCGGTGTACAGGGCGTCCATCAACTGCTGGCACTCGGGCATGTCGGTGACCGCCTTCAGCAGCCCGTCCCGCCAGGTCGCGGCGCCCTGTGTCGGTCCCCAGGACGCGCCGAGGTCGGCCACGGTGATCAGCGCGTCCCGCGCCTGCGCCGCGGTCAGGTCGGGCGTCTCGCCCTCGGCGCGCCGCCCGGCCGAGGGCGACGGTACGGCACCGGGTTCGGCCGCCGCCCGCTCCGGCTCCCTGGCGAGGCACCCGGGGACGGTGAGCAGCGTGGCGGCGGTGAGCGCGAGAGAACAGACGGCGCGGAGGCGGGCCGGGGGCAGGGACATCGCGGGCTCCTGGGGCCGGTGACCGAGGCCGAGTCTCCTCGTTCCTCGCCTGATCGTTTCCCCCACGCCACCACCCGCAGGACCCGCCCACCACCCGGACGATCCGACCGGGTGACCCCCACCCGAAAACCCCTGGCCGGCCCGCCCTCCCGGTTGCTACGGTCCCGGCATGAAGCGCGCCAAGCCGCGGCCGTCGGCCACGACGACGCCGGAGTCCGTCCCGGCGCGCTGACACCTGATCCAGTCCGAAGCCCCGGGGCGAGTGCCCCGGGGCTTCGTCGCGTGGTCACTCGCCTCCGTCGCGAGGAGACGACCATGCACGACCACCGCAGGCTCGGCCGTGAGCTGGAACTGTTCGACACCGACCCGCTGATCGGCGCGGGACTGCCGTACTGGCTGCCCGCCGGCGCCGTCGTCCGGCACACCCTGGAGGAGTACGTCCGGGACGCCGAACGCCGCGCCGGGTACCGGCACGTGTACTCGCCCGTGCTCGGCAAGCGCGAGCTGTACGAGATTTCCGGCCACTGGGACCACTACCGCGACGACATGTACCCGCCGATGCGGCTCGGCGCGGAGCAGGTCGTCCTGCGTCCCAGCCTCTGCCCCCACCACGCCCTCGTCTACCGCTCCCGCTCCCGCAGCTACCGCGAACTCCCCCTCCGCATCGCCGAGTTGGGTGCCATGTACCGGGCGGAGCTGTCCGGGGTGCTCGGCGGGCTGACCCGGGTACGGGCCATCCACCTCAACGACGCCCATGTCTTCTGCACCCTGGAGCAGGCCGCCGACGAGGCCCGAGGCGCCCTCGAACTGATCGCCCGCGCCTACGCCGACCTCGGCATCCGCGCCGCCCGGTACCGGCTGTCGCTGCCCGGCGAGGGCGGCAAGTACGTCGCCGACCCGGAGCTGTGGCGGCGGGCCACCGCCCTGCTGCGGCAGGTGCTCGCCGCGTCCGGCCTCGATCACGAGGAGGCAGAGGGCGAGGCCGCCTTCTACGGGCCCAAGATCGACGTACAGGTCGTGGACGCGGCCGGCCGCGAGGCCACCCTCTCCACCGTCCAGATCGACTTCCACCAGCCCGCCCGCTTCGACCTGCACTACATCGGCGCCGACGGGGCGCGGCACCGGCCGGTGATGGTGCACCGCAGCATCATCGGCAGCGTGGAGCGGGCCGTGGCGCACCTCGTCGAGGAGCACGGCGGGGCGCTGCCGGCGTGGCTCGCGCCCGTACAACTCGTCGTGCTGCCGGTCGCCGAGGCCCAGCAGGAGCGCGCCCGCGCGGTGGTGCGGGAGGCATGCGACCGGGGGCTGCGGGCCGAGGCCGCCGGCCCGGAACACGGCAGTCTCGGCGCCCGCGTCCGGGCGGCCCGGCTCGTCCCGTACCAGGCCGTGATCGGTGAACGGGAGGCCGACGGCGGGCTGGCGGCCCTGCGGCTGCGGGACGGCCGCCGCGTCGGCCTTTTGCCCGTGGACGACCTGCTGCGCCGGATCGCTGCGCGGCTGGAGGCACGGGGGACCGTGCTGTGGGAGTGAGGTGCGGGGCGTTGTGGGCGCGCTCCGGGGAGGGGGGTTGGGTCGTCTGGCGGCTGCGGGTGCGTTGTGGCGCGCTCCGGGGAGGGGGCTTGGTTGTCCGGCGGCTGCGGCTTTGTTGTGGCTGGTCGCGCAGTTCCTCGCGCCCCTTCGGGGCGCTGAAACGTAGGCGGGGGCGCGTGGTGGGGTGTGGGGGCTCAAGTTGGTGTTGGGCGGCGGATCGTGGGCGCGAAAGTTTCGCTTTCTGGGCAATGTGGACAGAGATCCGGTAACCGCCGTCGACCAGGCTCGACCGTAGTCCGTGCGCAAGGGAGTTGGTGTGACCGACATCTCGTCAAAGAACCCCGACTGGTGGCGACAGGCCGTGATTTACCAGGTCTATCCGCGCAGCTTCGCCGACGCCGACGGCGACGGGCTCGGTGACATCCGGGGCATCACCGAACGCCTCACCCATCTGAGCACACTCGGCGTCGACGCCCTGTGGCTCAGCCCCTTCTACCCCTCCGAACTCGCCGACGGCGGCTACGACGTCGCCGACTACCGGGACGTCGACCCGCGCCTCGGCACCCTGGACGACTTCGACGCCATGGTCGCCGAGGCACACCGGCTGGGCCTGAAGGTGCTCGTCGACATCGTCCCCAACCACACCTCGCATCAGCACCCCTGGTTCCAGGAGGCGCTGCGCGCCGGCCCCGGCTCCGCCGCCCGCGACCGCTACGTCTTCCGGCCCGGCCGCGGTACGCACGGCGAACTGCCGCCCACCGACTGGCAGTCGGTGTTCGGCGGCAGCGCCTGGCGGCGGGTGCCCGACGGCGACTGGTACCTGCACCTGTTCGCCCCCCAGCAGCCCGACCTCAACTGGGACAACGAGGACGTCCGCGCCGACTTCCGCACCACCCTGCGGTTCTGGTCCGACCGCGGCGTCGACGGCTTCCGCATCGACGTGGCGCACGCCCTCGCCAAGGACCTCACCGAACCGCTGCGGGACATCGGCGACCTGGGCGCCATCGGAGAACAGGCCCTGGAACGGGTGCCGCCGGGCTCACACCCGTACTGGGACCGGGACGAGGTCCACGAGATCTACCGCGACTGGCGCAAGATCTTCGACGCCTACACCCCGCCGCGCACCGCGGTCGCCGAAGCCTGGGTCCCGGGCGCCCGCCGCGCCCAGTACGCCCGCCCCGACGAACTCGGCCAGGCATTCAACTTCGAGTACCTGGAGGCGCGCTGGGACGCGGACGAACTGCGCCGGGTCATCACCGACTCGCTGGCCACGGCCCGCGCCGCGGGCGCCTCCGCCACCTGGGTGCTGTCCAACCACGACGTGATCCGGCACGCCTCCCGGCTGATGCTGCCGCCCGGCACCGACGCCAACGCCTGGCTGCTGTCCGGCGGGCACGCGCCGGCCGTCGACGCGGCGGCGGGCCTGCGCCGGGCGCGCGCGGCGACCCTCCTCATGCTGGCGCTGCCCGGCTCCTCGTACGTCTACCAGGGCGAGGAACTGGGCCTGCCCGAGGTCGCCGACCTGCCCACCGTGGTGCTCCAGGACCCGATCTGGGAACAGACGGGCCATGTCCGCAAGGGCCGCGACGGCTGCCGGGTGCCGCTGCCGTGGACGACGACCGGTCCCTCGTACGGCTTCGGGCCCGGCGCCGCCTGGCTGCCGCAGCCGGCCTGCTTCGCCGGGTACGCGGTCGAGGCACAGGCCGGTACGGCGGGCTCCACGCTGGAGCTGTACCGCACGGCGCTGCGGCTGCGCCGCAAACTGCTGGACGGCGAGACGCTGACCTGGGCGCCGGACGCCCCGCCCGGAGTGCTGCACTTCGCCCGCTCGGAGGGCTGGCGGTGCGTGGCGAACCTGTCGGGTGCGCCGGTGCCGCTGCCGCCGGGTGAGGTGCTGCTCACCAGCGGGCCGCTGCCCGAGGACGCCACCGCGCTGCCCCCGGACACCACGGCCTGGCTCGGCGCGTAGCGGAACCGGGGCCGGGGCCCGGCTCCGGGTCGTGTCACCCCACCGTGGGGCTGCTGCTCGGCGGTGGGGTGAGGACCACCTGCGGGCGGCCGGGAGCCGGTGGCGGCGGGGTCAGGTCCGCGTCGGGCAGCTTCGGCGGGGTGGTCTCCTGGAAGAGCACCTGGTCGAAGTCGACCAGACCGGTCTTCTCCATGACCGAGATGTGGTCCAGGACCGTGGTGTTGGCCTGGTCCGCCAGCTCCCGTACGAGGGTGTTCTTCGTCTGGGAACGGATCTTCGCGACGGTGGTGAAGATCTGCCCGTGGGTCACCCTGAGGATGTTGGCGAAGTCGGAGTCGAACGTCCTGCCGCTGTCCGCGTTCAGCGTGTCGATGAAGCCCTGCTGCTGGGGGCTCGGCTGGTCGGGGATCGTGATGTCCAGCTGGGGGGCGATCTTCCGGCAGGTGGCGTCCAGCGCGGCGTGCCCGGCCACGAGGTGCGCTCCCGCGGTGCGCACGGCCTTCGAGGTGCTCTTCTTGAGCGCCATCTGCCCGACCGGGTACTCCCACAGCCCCGCCGCCCGCACCTTGACCACGAAGTCCCGGTCCGCCTCGGTCAGCGGCCCCCACTGCGTCTGCGCGATGACGCGTGAGGGCGAACTCGACACCGTGGACACCCCGAGCAGGCTCGGATAGGCGAGCGCCACGAGGGTCAGACTCAGGGCACCCCCCACGAAGACAGTCCCCGCAGCATTCCGCGAAACCCGCACCACGCCTCCCATCGCCCGACGGTCCCGCCCACAGGGACGGCCCCTGTGACCACCGACCAGTACGGCCCGGGCCCCCTCCCCGATCCTCTCCCCTTGGCAAAACCCGGCCCGCCGGGCAGACCCGGGTCAGGCGCCCGCCCTGGGGAGTCAACCGGCCGGGCGCCGCACCAGCGACGACCCACCGCACGCGTCAGCCGCAGGGCGTGGGGTGGCGGGGTGGCGGGATCGCGGGATCGCTGTAGGGGGGACGCGGTGTGATCCGGCGCGGGCCATCGGCCCCGCCCTGGGCTCGTCGGGCGTGGCCGTCGAGTGCCCGTTCCCGCCGTATGCGCCGCTCCGGCCGGGCATCCTGATCGGCGTCGGCGTCTTCGTGATCCGGGCGTCGGCCGCGTACCGGTCCGGCGGGTAACCGGCAGGGCGCCGTGGGCTGTTGTGGCGGATGGGGGAGTTCGTGCGCGAGGATGCCCCGGTGAACGAAGAGACAGCCCAGCGTCCCGCCCTGCCGTCGGCCCGGCCCTCGGCCCTGCTCGCGACGGCCCTGCTGCTCCTCGCCGGCGCCGCCTGGCTGGCCCGCGCCGTCTGGGAGATCAGACTCGCGGCGGCGGGCGAGCCGGCCTCGGGCCCGCCGGACCAGGGCGACGGCAACCATCGGCCGCTGACCTCACTGGAGGACGCGTACCACATCGTCGGCGCCGTGGGCGACGTCATCTTCGTGTTCTGCGCCGCCGCGTTCCTCGCCTGGCTGTGGCGGGTGCGCGACAACGCGCGTTCGCTGTCCGGCCGGCCGCCCAAGTACCGTGGATTCTGGGTCTACTTGGGCTGGATCGTGCCCGTCGTCAACCTCTGGGTGCCGCGCGGGCTGGTCGCGGACGTCCACCGGGCGGGCGCGCCGGACAAGCGGCTGCCGTTCGTGCTGAACGTGTGGTGGGCGCTGTGGCTGATCGGCATGCTGAGCGGGGTCGGCCTGCTCTACCAGGAATCCCGGGACGGGCTCATCGAACGCGCCTACACGGACGTGTGGCAGCTGCTGCTGTCCGACGCGGCGATCGTGGGCGCGGCCGTGGCCGCGGTGTTCGTCGTCCGGGCCGTCACGGCGGTCCAGGGCGAACGCACGGCGGCTGAACAGGTGTGAACCCGCCCTGGGTTCAGCCGGTGCCGTGGCCCGCGCGCAGGGCGCCCCGGACGTCACCGACCGGGACGGCAGGGCGCTGTCCGGCGACGCGTTCCCCTCCCTGGCCCCGGTCCTCGGACAGCTCGGCGGGGCCGGGTCCGGGCCGCGCGGCGCGGTGCAGCTCGTCGACCGGGCGACCGGCGAGGTGGAGCGCACGGAGGCCGCCTTCGGGAAGAAGCCCGCCGACGGGGCCGGCGGGCCGGTCGCCACCACGCTCGACGCCACCTGGCAGTCCGCCGCGGAGCGGGCCGTCGCCGAGGGCGCGGACGGCAGGAACGCCTCACTCGTCGCCCTGCGCATCGACGACGGCGAGATCCTGGCCCTCGCCAACTCCCCCTCGTCGGGCTTCAACCGGGCCGTCTCCGGCACCTATGCCCCCGGCTCCACCTGGAAGATCGTCACCAGCACCGCCCTGCTGCTGAAGGACGCCGTCGCGCCCGGTGACGTCGTGGACTGCCCCAAATACCTCACGGTCGGCAAGGAGTTCCACAACGTGGAGACCTCCGAGCACCGGGGCGCCACCTTCCTGAAGGACTTCACCGAGTCCTGCAACACCGCCTTCATCAGCCTGCGCGGCAAGCTCGCCGACTCGGAACCGGGCGACGTGGCGCGCACCTACTTCGGTGTCGGGCAGGAGTGGCACGTCGGCATCCCGACGTACGACGGGTCGGTACCGGTGCCCCGGGACGAGACCGAGAAGGCCGCCTCGATGATCGGGCAGGGCCGGATCCAGGCCAACCCGCTGATCATGGCGTCGGTCACCGCGACCGCGGTCTCCGGCACCTTCCACCAGCCGACGATCACCGGCCGGACCGAGGACACGACCAGCACGAAGCCGCTGCCCCGGAAGGTGGTCGGGCAGCTGCGGGAGATGCTGCGCGCGACCGTCACCGACGGGACGGCGCGGGTGCTGGCCGACCTGCCGGGCGACATCGGCGCGAAGACCGGCACGGCCGAGGTGTCCGACGACCCCGGCGGCGCGGACAACAACGGATGGCTGGTCGCCCATCGCGGCGACGTCGCCGTGGCCTGCGTCGTCGAGGAGGGGGTCACCGGCGGCGGCTCGGCCGGGCCGATCCTGCACAGCCTGCTGGCCGCGGTGCCCGGCGACCCGTCGTGACGGGGCCCGGGGGCGGTCACCGTACGTAAGGACACCCCTTGCGATTAATCACTGTGTGTAAGTGATCCCCTTCGTTGGGTAGTCGTCGCGGTGGCGGAATGCGAATTCTGCGCAACGATGGTGTTACTGACCGCAATGTTCCCTGCAAGGGGGTACCGATGGCTGTGGAAATCCCTCCCCTGGTGAAACCCTCCACGCTCAGGCAGCGCGGAGGGCTTCTGGGGGAATGCCTGGCGGAGTTCCTGGGGACGCTCGTCCTCGTCGCGTTCGGCTGCGGCTCCGTCGCGGTGGCGGTCGCGGGTCTTCCCGGGTCGGGCCGCACGTCGGGGCCCACGACCTTCTTCATCAGCGCCGGGGACTGGCTGCTGATCACCTGGGGCTGGGGCCTGGCCGTCGTCTTCGGCGTGTACGTGGCCGGCGGCGTCAGCGGCGCCCACATCAACCCGGCGGTGACGCTGGCGTTCGCGGTGCGCCGCAAGTTCGCCTGGGCCAAGGTCGCGCCGTACTGGCTGGCCCAGGTGGCCGGCGGCTTCGTCGGGGCGGCGCTGGTGTACGGCGTCTACCACGACGCGATCAACACGTTCGACCGGACGGTGTCGGGGCCGAAGACCAACGGGCACACGCTGACCACGTTCTCCATCTTCGGCACCTTTCCGGCGCCGTACTTCCACGGCGGGATCTGGGGGCCGCTGGTCGACCAGATCGTCGGCACCGCGTTCCTGGTCCTGTTCATCGTCGCCCTCATCGACCTGCGCAACACGGCCGTGCGGGCGAACCTCGGGCCGCTGCTGATCGGGTTCGCGGTCGTCGCCGTCGGCATCTCCTACGGGCCGAACGCGGGGTACGCCATCAACCCCGCGCGTGACTTCGGGCCGCGCCTGTTCACCTGGTTGGCCGGATGGAACCAACTCGCGCTGCCCGGGTCGCTGCCCGGCTCCTTCAGCGCGTACTGGTGGATCCCGATCGTCGGGCCGCTGGTCGGCGGGGTGGTCGGGGTGCTGGTGTACGACCTGTTCATCGGGGACGTGCTGCACATTCGCGCCGCGCAGGCGGAGCTTCCGGAACCGGGGCGCACCCGCGCGTAGCGCTCCGCTGGGTTGGGCGGGGTGGGGCGTCGGTTTGGTGCGGGTGTGTTGTGGCTCGGGCGGGATGGGTTGTCTGTTTGGTGCGGGTGTGTTGTGGGATCGGGTGGGATGGGTTGTCGGTTGGGTGCGGGTGTGTGGGGGCTTGTCGCGCAGTTCCCCGCGCCCCTTTGGGTGGGTTGCGTTTCGGGTGTGTTTATGGGGTGGCTGGGGTGGGGCGTTGTTGGGTGTGGCTTGCGTTGGGGCTGGTCGGGCCCGCGCGGGGGAGCCGCATGTTGGTACAGCCCGCGTCCGCTTTGGGGGGTGGTGTAGCGCCTACACTGGGGCGGCGTTGGGTTGTGGCTTGAGCTGGGTGGACGGGAGAGGGAGCTGTGGGGCGGTTTGCCGGGGGGTTTCAGGACCCGTCCGCCGAGGTGCTGGCGGAGGCTGCCGCCGCGTTCGGGCTGCTCGCCTCGACGGCACGGCTGCACATCATGTGGGCGCTGTCCCAGGGCGAGAGCGACGTCACCCATCTCGCCGACCGGGTCGGCGGGGCCCTGCCCGCGGTCAGCCAGCATCTGTCGAAGCTGAAGCTGGCGGGACTCGTCCGCTCCCGCCGCGAGGGCCGACGGCAGGTCTACTACGTCGACGATCCCGACGTCGTCACGGTCGTCCGGCTCATGGTCGGACAACTGGCCGCCCGCGCCGAGTTCCCGTCCGCACCGCCCCGCCGGGCGCACGGAACCGGTGGGTAAGCGCTTCGCCGGACCGGCCGGGACGGGCCCTCGTTCGACTGCGGGCGCGTTGTGGCTGGGCGCGCCCGCGCGGCGGAGCCGCAGGGTGACACAGCCCCGCGCCCTTCGGGGCGCGAGCGGCTCGGCCACGGCCCTTCAGGTGCTGCGGGAACTGGACACCGGGCCGCGCGGGCTGACGGAGGACGAGGCCGCGCAGCGGCTGGTCCACGCCGGGGAGAACACCCTCCCGGACCGGCAGGACGCCTCCTGGCTGCGGCTCCTCGTCCGCGGCGTCCGGGACCCGTTCACCGCGGTGCTGCTGTGCCTCGGCCTGGTCTCCGCCGCCGTGTTCGCCTGGGGCACCGCCTGTGTGATCCTGCTGCTGGTCGCCGTCAGCTGTGTGCTGCGCGCCTCCGGTGAGCACCGGGCTGACCGGTCCATGGCCGGGCTGCGCGATCTGGTCGCCACCACCTCCACCGTGCTGCGCCGCGCCGACGGGGCGACGGCGCCGGCCGCCCGGGAGATCCCGGTGGCGGAGCTGGTCCCCGGGGACATCGTGCGGCTCGGCGCCGGTGACCTGGTCCCCGCGGACGTCCGGCTGCTGCGGGCCGGCGGGCTGACCGTGCACCAGGGCGCGCTCACCGGAGAGTCGGCGCCCGTCGCGAAGAGCGCCGCCGACGCCCGTCACCCGGACGGCGCGACGGGGTTCGACCAGCCGCAGCTGTGCTTCCAGGGCAGCAGCGTCGTCTCCGGCAGCGCCACCGCCGTCGTCGTCGCCACTGGGGCGCACACCCGGCTGGCCGCGGCCGAGGGGCAGGTGGCCCGGCCGCGCGAGCCGAGCGCCTTCGAACAGTCGGTGAACGGCATCTCGTGGATCCTCATCCGTTTCATGCTGCTCACCCCTCCGCTGGTGCTGATGGCGGGCGCCGCCCTGCGCGGACGCGGCCTTGAGACCCTGCCGTTCGCCGTCGCCGTGGCCGTCGGGCTCACCCCGGAGATGCTGCCGGTCGTCGTCACCACCTGTCTGACCCGGGGCGCGGCCCTGCTGGCCCGTCACCACGGCGTGATCGTCAAGCGGCTCCCGGCGCTGCACAACCTGGGCGCCGTCGACACGCTGTGCCTGGACAAGACCGGCACCCTCACCCAGGACCGGCCCGTCGTGGAGCGGGCCCTCGACGCGGACGGCCGCGCCGACGCGGACGTACTGCACTGGGCTGCCGTCAACGCCTGGTGGACCCTGCACCTGGCCGACCTGCCCGCACCGGACGCCCTGGACGAGGCGGTCCTGGACGCGGCCGACGAGGCCGGCCTCCTGGCGTACGAGGGGGTGGCCGCCCTGCCGTTCGACCCCGTGCGCCGGCTGTCCACCGCGGTCGTGCGCACCCCGCACCGCCTCGGCACCCACACGCTCGTCGTCAAGGGCGCCGTGGAAGCCGTCCTGGAGCGCTGCGCGCTGGCCGACGAGGAACGCGCGCGGCTGGTGGACCTCGCCGACCGCACGGCGCACGAGGGGCTGCGGGTGCTCGCGGTCGCCACCGCCGAACGCCCCGCGCGCGCCCGCGACCACACCCCGGCCGACGAACGCGGGCTGACCTTCCGCGGCCTGGTCACCTTCCACGACGCCCTCGCGCCGACCGCCGCCGACGCGCTCGCAGCGTTCGCCGGGAAGGGCGTCGCCGTCAAGGTGCTCACCGGCGACCACCCGGGCACCGCGGCCCGCGCCTGCCGCGACCTCGGCATCCCGCTCGGCCCGGACGCCGTGCTGACCGCCGACCGGATCGACGGCCTCACCGACGCCGAACTCGCCGCATTGGCGCGGCGTACGACCGTATTCGCCCGCTGCACCCCCGAGCACAAGGCGCGCGTCGGGGCCGCGCTGCGGGCCGGCGGGCACACCGTGGGCTTCCTCGGGGACGGCGTCAACGATCTGCCCGCGCTGCGCGCCGCGGACGTCGGCATCGCCCCGCGCGACGCCGCTGACGTGACCCGGGAGAGCGCCGACGTCGTCCTCGCCGAGAAGGACCTCACCGCGATCGGGCACGCCATCGACGCCGGCCGGCACAGCGGCGGCAACGTCGCCGGATATCTGCGGATCACCTTGTCCTCCAACCTCGGCAACGTCATCGCCATGCTCGCGGCGGGCCTGCTGATGCCGTTCCTGCCGATGCTCCCGGCGCAGGTCCTGGTGCAGAACCTGTGCTTCGACACCGTCCAGCTCGCCTTCGCCTACGACCGCCCGCACCCGTCGGTGCTGCGCCGCCCCACGGTGCTCAGCCCGCGCGAGGTCCTGCGTTTCATCACCGGTTTCGGCCTCCTCAACGCGTTCGCCGACCTGGCCACGTTCGCCGTCCTCGCCGTGTCCCTGCACGGGCCGGGCACCGGCGACGACGAAGCGATCTTCCACTCCGGCTGGTTCACCGAGAACCTGCTCACCCAGGCCCTGGTGATGGTGCTGCTGCGCACCGGCCGCCGGCTGGTCGCGGAGCGCGCGCTCGGCCCGGTCGGCTGGGCGGCGACCGGACTGGCCGCCATCGGGATGGCCCTGCCCCCGTCGCCGCTCGGCCCGGCGCTCGGCCTGACCACGCTCCCGGGCGCGTACTACCTGCTCCTCGGGGTCGTCCTCGCCCTGTACGCCACCGCGCTGGTCTGGGCGCGGGGCCGCTACGAACGCTCACCCCTGCGCAGCGACTTCCTGAAGGAAGGGCTTCCTGAGCGGGCGCCCGAGGCCGGCCGGGGAAGGGCCGGCCGGCCGCGGGAGCGGGAGCGCGTGGGTCAGCCGCCCGCGCCGTAGGAGAGGTTGGAGCACAGGTCGTCGTCGGCCGAGCGGGCGTCGTCCGCGACCGAACCGGGCACGGCGGTCGGGGTCGGCGAGGCCGCGGCCGAGTCGGCGTAGGAGGCGCCCACGACCACGTTGAGGGCAGCCCCGCCGATCGCCTCCAGCCGCGCGCCGGGAAAGAGCTTGGCGGCCGTCTCGGCCTGGGTGCGCAGGCCGGGCCCGTACTGGACGACCGTGCCTGCGTACTGCCGGCTGCTCGCGTTGCCGATGCCGGTCACGGTGAAGCCGTGCCGGGTGAGCAGTTGCGCCGCCTCGGAGGCGAGGCCCCTGCTGGTGGTGCCGTTGTAGACGGCGAGGGACACGCCCTCGCCCGAGACGCCCTCGCCCGAGGCGGTCTCGGTGGGGCCGGTCTCGGTGGGGCCGGGCGAGGCCGCGTCGGTGGCCTTCGGCTTCCGCTTGCCACTGGCGTCCTTGCCGTCGATGGTGCGGTCGGCCCTGAGCGCGGCCCACAGGTCGGAGGCGTCCGGCTCGACGACCGCGACCCGTGAGCCCTCGTAGCGCCAGGGGATGGTGACGAACTTGGTGTTGTGCAGGTCTATGTCCTTCAGGGACATCGCGAACGAGATGAGCTTGTTCGCCGTGCCGAGTCCGGGGTCGACGGTCATCGACTTGGTGGCGGCGGTGGCCAGCGGCAGCAGCTTGCTCGGGGTCAGGCCCTCGCTCTTGATCTGCTTGAGGAGGCTGGAGACGAACGCCTGCTGGCGCTTGATGCGGCCGATGTCGGAGCCGTCGCCGATGCCGTGCCGGATACGGACGTAGTCCAGGGCCCGCTGCCCGGCGACGGTCTGCTCGCCCTTGCGGAAGACGAGGCCGCCGCGGGTGGGGCGGTTGGGGTTGAGGTCGTTCTGGTAGATGTCGTTGGGCAGGCACACCTTCACCCCGCCGACGACGTCGGTGAGCGCGGCGAAACCCTTGAAGTCGACGACGACGGTGTGGTCGACGCGCATCCCGCTGAGCTGTTCCACCGTGTTCTGGGTGCAGGCCGGGTTGCCCTGCCGGGTCTGCCCGACGGAGTACGCCGCGTTGAACATCACGTCGGTCTGCGTCTTCGTCCAGCTGCCGTCGGGCAGTCTGCACGGCGGGATGGTCACCAGGGTGTCGCGCGGGATGGACACGGCTATCGCATGCTGGTGGTCGGCGTAGACGTGGAGCAGGAACGCGGTGTCCGAGCGGCCTATGTCGTCCTTGCTGCCGCCGCCGAGCGCGGCGTTGCCGTCGGTGCGCGCGTCGGAGCCGATGACCAGGACGTTCTGGCCCTTGGACGCGGCGGCGTCCGGGCGGTTCCTGGACAGGCCGCCCGCGTCGAAGGTGGTGATGTCGCCGTTCAGCTTGAGGTAGATCCAGCCGAGGCCGGCCGTGCCGAGCACCACCAGGGCGAGGGTGACCAGCAGTGCGGTGCGCCACGGACTGCGTCTGCGGCCACGGGTCGCGCGCCGGCCGTGCGGGGCGCCGCGCCGGGACGGTGCGTCCCGGCGCCGGTGAGACGAGGGTGTGTCGACGTCTCTGGTGGTGGTCATCCGCGCGCCCTCATCCGTCCGACTCGTACAGACTCATACACAGGGGACGCCCCGCCCCACCCCATGGTTGTACAGTTGCGCAATGTAGCAACGATGGCAGATGGTACGCCGCCCGGGTCCGTGCCACTGCCCCGCGAGGAAAAGGGGAGGGCCGGATGCTCCGCAACGGACTGGAACCGTGGCACCTGCTGATCGTGGCGGTCGTGATCATCTTGCTGTTCGGTTCGAAGAAACTGCCCGACGCCGCCCGTGCGCTGGGCAAGTCGATGCGCATCCTCAAGAGCGAGGCGAAGGCAATGAAGACAGACGACGACTTCACCCCCGAGCGCCGCTGAAGCAAGGGGTTGGGCATGCGCCCCGTAGGGGCGCGGGGAACTGCGCGCCCAGCCACAACGAACCCGCACCCGAACCACAAGGCACCCCCACCCGCCCGCAACGCACCCTCCGCTCAAGCAAAGCTAAGGGCTGGCGATGTCGTACCCGTACCGCAACGGCTCCTCCTTCACCCGAAAGTCCCGCCGGTACACGAAAACCGCCTCAGCGCGAACCCCCGGCCGAGCTGGAGCATCCACGTCGCAGGGGAAGGTCACCTGGATCACCCGTGGCCGGCCGAAGACCCTCATCCGCAGCCCGTCCGCGGGCCCTCCGTCGAGCACCGCACTCTCCTGGACCGTCACATCGCTCGCATCCACGGCGACAGTTTAGAGGTTGCGCAAGTTTCCAGGAGTTGTGACCCCCGTCACGGCCGGGTTTACGAGTGCGACGACGGGTGACTACGGTGCCGGACGGGGACCGCAGCCGTTCCCCGCGTGACCGATGCGAAGGGGTGTTCCGCTCTGTCCGGTATCTCCGGGGCCTCCGGTTTCCGACGGGAAGGTACCGTCACCGACACGCCGCCCTCGGGCGGCCCCCGTCCGGAACCGGCCGCGCCGCCGGATCCCGGCGGCCGGCGTGACGCGTTCTTCGACAACGCGAAGTACGCGGCCATCGTGCTGGTCGCCGTGGCACACGCCTGGGAGCCGCTGCGCTCGGACAGCCGCGCCGTCACCGCCCTCTACATGCTGGTCTACGCCTTCCACATGCCGGCGTTCATCGTCATCTCCGGCTACTTCTCCCGGAACTTCGACGCGAGTCCGGCCCGGCTCAAGCGGCTGATCACCGGGGTCGCCGTGCCCTACGTGGTCTTCGAGGTCGCGTACACCTACTTCACGCGGTGGACGGACGACGCCCCGGACCGGCCGATCAGCCTGCTCGACCCGCTGTATCTGACCTGGTTCCTGGCCGCCCTGTTCATCTGGCGGCTGACCACACCCATCTGGAAGCTCGTGCGGTGGCCGCTGCCGGTCGCCCTCGGCATCGCGATGCTCGCCACCCTGACGCCGTCCATCGGCAAGGACCTCGACCTCCAGCGCGTCCTGCAGTTCCTGCCGTACTTCGTGCTCGGCCTGTGCCTGCGGCCCGAGCACTTCCGGCTGGTGCGGCGCCGCGCCGCGCGGATCGCGGCCGTGCCGGTGTTCGCCGTCGCGCCGGCCGTGGCGTACTGGGCGGTGCCGCGGATGAACTACGCCTGGTTCTTCCACCGCACGAGCGCCGAGCAACTGGCCGCGCCCTCCTGGTACGGGCCGGTGATGACGCTCGCCACCTTCGGCTGCTCGGTGACCCTGGTCGCCTGCTTCCTGGCCTGGATTCCCGGGCGCAGGCTGTGGTGCACCGCGCTGGGCGCGGGCACCCTGTACGGCTATCTCCTGCACGGCTTCGTCCTGCAGTGGTCCAAGCCCGCGGGCTGGTACGACCCCGAGTGGATCTACCGGCCGGCCGGCGCGGTGGCGGTGACGCTGCTCGCCGCGGCCGGGGTGACCCTGCTGTGCACACCACCGGTGCAACGCGTGTTCCGCTTCGTCATGGAACCGAAGATGGCCTGGGCGTTCCGCCCCGACCGCACCACCCCGCGCTGACCCTTCGGTCCGGGGTGTGCTTCGGCGCCGGGGCGGGGGTTACTTGGGCTGGGGTTGGGTGGGGTGGGTGGGGGGTGTGCCTGGCGCGTTGATGACGTCGACGTCACTGGCGCGGACGTAGGCGAGGCGGTGGCCGAACTGGATCTCGTAGTACTCCTCACTGCCCTTGACCACCGGGCTCGGTGAATAGACGAAGGTGGACCGGTCGGTGTAGGAGCCGGTCAGACGGGCCCCGGTGACATAGCGCTGGCCTGCGCTGATGGTGTACGGCAGCGGCGCCTCGGTCGCCTCCTCGATGTCCGCCGGGTAGGCGTCCCCCTCCGGCAGGGCACGCCCGTACACCGGGATCTCGGTCAGGCCGTCCTTCGGTGTCACCATCTTGCCCGCCGCGCCGACGGCCGTCGGGCTGCTCTTCGGGTTCTTGAACCACGCCTTGCGGCCCAGGTACCAGATCGCCGTCCACTCGCCCTGGCGTCCGGCGACCGCGTACGTCTGGCCGGCGGAGACCCGTGAGCCCAGGTCGTTGACGTCCGTGGTGGACCTCTCCCCGTCCGGGCGCCGGCCCCGGTCCTGGATCAGCGGGGCGCTCTCGCGCGGCTCGGTGTGCAGACGTACGGCGGAGGAGCCGTGCGGCGCGCACGGCAGGCCGTCCCCGGTGCAGCCCGTGTACGCCGGCCGGTGCGTGGCGTAGTCCGGCAGGATGGTCACCATCGCGCTGTCCGCACCGGCCGTGGCCTTCAGCGGCGCGCCGAGCAGGTCGAAATAGTGCCGCCAGTCCCAGTAGGGGCCCGGGTCGTCGTGCATGTCGGGAATGGTGTCGCCGGTCGGTGCGGGCACGTTGTCGTGGCCGAAGATGTGCTGCCGGTCCAGCGGAATGCCGTACTTCTGCGCGAGATAGCGCACGAGCCGGGCCGACGACCGGTACATCTCCTCCGTGTACCAGGCGTCGGGCTGGGTGAGGAAACCTTCATGCTCGATGCCGATCGACCGGGCGTTCACAAACTGGCTGCCCGAGTGCCACGCCTCGTCCTTGGTCCTGATGTGCTGGGTGATGTGGCCGTCGCTGGAGCGCACCGAGTAGTGCCAGGACGCCTCCGTCGGGTCCTGGATGGTCTTGAGCATGGAGTCCAGGGACGCCTCGGTGTCGTGGATGACGATGTACTCGATCTTCTCGTCGCGGGGCCGGTCGGCCAGGTCGTGGTTGCCGTACTCGTCGTCGAACTGGACGTACGGCGCGCTCAGCCAGGAGCAGGTCACCTCCTGCGGGCACTCGACCTGCTCGGGCCTGCCCGGGTCCTTCGGCGCCGGCTGCGGGCGCGGGCGCACGCTCGGCTGCGCGGCCAGGGTGACGTGCTGCCCCTCCTCGGTGGTGCGCTGCGCGCCCTTGCGGATCAGCGTGAAGACGTCGTTCGCGAAGGTCGTCGCCGTGGCGGCGTCGGTGGAGCCCGGGAACCGGGCCACCGCCTCCCACCAGTCGGCCGGGTTGTCGCTGAGCGGCTTGCCGAGCTCCCGCTGGGTCGCCGCCAGCACCGCGGCGCCGCCGCGCACGTTGGCGCCGGGGTCCGTGCGCACCCGTTCCGGCGGGGCGCCGATCAGCCGGGCGGCGCGGCGCAGTTCGGCCGGTTGCAGGGACGGGCGGCTCATCGGGAGCGGTGCCCGCGGCGGCGGCCCGGCGAGATTGCGGTCCTCGGTCCGTGGCGGGCCCGAGGAGGCGGTGGGCGGCATCCGGGCCCCGTCCACCAGGTGCATCGGCCCGTACCCGCCGGCGACGCTCGGGGCACCGGAGTGCGTGTCCCAGCGTGACTGCAGATAGGAGACGCCGAGGAGCACGCTCTGCGGCACGTGGTACTCCTTCGCGGCGGCCTGGAAGTCATGCTGCAGGCTCCGGTCGTCCGGCGTGTCGCCGCCACTGGGCGGGATGACCAGCAGGGGGAGCGCGAGCACCGACGACGCGGCCACACAGACCGTCAGCCGGCGGCCGCGCAGGGCGATGAGGACACGGGAGGCGACACGTTTCTTCATTGCAGGTGACTCCAACGGGCTCGTCGCAACATGGACAAGCGCAACCAGGACAAGGGAGTTGCCCCGCACGCCACCTCTCATACGTTTCCCTGAGCGGCGCGCAGGCGCGCGCCGAGAGTCACCGGCGTGGACCAGCCGCACGGCACAGGCCACCCGGTCGGCGGCAGCGTGTCCGGCGTGGCGACGGCCCCGTTCAGTCCTCGACCGGACTCACCTGCCAGTCGGGGTGTCCGGGCATCGGCGGGGTGTGCGCGCCGTACAGCCACGGGGTCAGAAACGGTTTCAGGTCCCGGCCCGCGACCTCGGAGGCGAGCGCGATGAAGTCGCCGGTGCCGGCGGCCCGGCCCTGATAGCGCGTCACCCAGGTGCGTTCGATCCGCTCGAAGGTCCGCTCGCCGACCTCCTCGCGCAGGGCGTAGAGCACCAGCGCCGAGCCGTCGTAGCGGATCTGACGGAACAGCGAGGGCCCGGTGGGCTCGGCGGGCGCCCCGTCGTCGTGCCGCCACCGGTCGTGCTGCTCGTACGCCGAGCGCATCGCGTCCTCCAGGCCGGGGCCGCCGTGCGCGTCGCTGTACAGGCGCTCGTAGAAACGTGCGTGACCCTCGCTCAGCCACAGGTCGGACCAGCGCCGCAGGGCGACGCTGTCGCCGGTCCACTGGTGGGCCAGCTCGTGCACCAGATCCCGTTCGGCGGCGACCCGGTCGCCCAGCAGGGTGGCGCTCGGCAGGACGGACAGCGACTGTGTCTCCAGCGCCACCGGCAGGTCGGCGTCGCCGACCAGAACGCCGTAGCGCCGGAAGGGGTACGGGCCGAGCCGCTGTTCCAGCCACTCCAGATGCTGCGGGGTGAGCGCGCGGTACGCGGCGGTGTCGCCGACGAGGTGCTGCGGCACCGCGTCCCGCACGGGCAGCCCGCGCGGGCCCCGGCCCTCGGCGAACGTGAACCTGCCGATGGCCAGCTGCACCAGCTGTGCGGCGACCGGCTGCTCGGAGTCGTAGGTCCAGCGGGTCCGGCCGTCGGCCTTGCGCACCCGCTCGACCAGCCGGCCGCCCGCCACCGCGGTCAGCTCGGGCGGGGTGGTGACGCGGAAGGTGACCGGGGCGCGCAGGCTCGGGTGGTCATTGACCGGGAAGACCAGTTTGGCGCCGTCGGGCTGGAGACAGAGCACGGTGCCGTCGGCCGTCGGCATCCAGCCGTAGTCCCCGATCGCGTCGTCGCGGTGGCGCTGCTGCGTCGGGTCGGCGGTGTAGGAGACGTGCACGGTGAAGGCGGCGCCGTCCGGGATCGGCCGGGCCGGGGTGACGACGAGTTCGTCGCCCTCGCGCACCGCCCGCGCGGGGGCGCCGTCCACGGTGACCGTGTGCAGCGCGTTGCCCGCGAAGTCGAGGTCGAAGCGGGACAGCGCCTGGGTGGCGGTGGCGCTGATGGTGGCACCGGCGGCGAACGGCGTACGGGGCGCCCGCCAGTCGAAGTCCAGGGTGTAACGGCGCACCGTGTAGCCGCCGTTGCCGTCGAGCGGCACGAGCGGGTCGCCGATGCCCGGGGCGCCGGGGGACGGGACCGTGACCGGCGCGTGCGCACCGGAACGGGCGGGGGCGCGGCGGCCGTCGTGGGGGAGGGTGCCGACGAGGAGTGCGGCACCGGCGATCCCGACGGCACCGGTGAGGACGAGGGACGACGCCTTCGTGATCTTCATGGCCGCACTATGGCAGCGCCGGGTGGTTACAGCGACTTAAGTCCCCATATGCCCCTTTTGTGCGACCCCTTCTGTATGTATCCCTCCTGTACGTATCCCTTCTGGCGGATGAGGGGGTGTGCGGGGACGGAACGCCGGCGGGCGCGTGATACGGCGTCAGCCCAGGCACAGCACCAGCACGCACAGCCGCGGCGGCTGCGCGGCCGGCGCCGCAGGCTCCGGGCTGCTGGTCTGCGGGGTGTCCTGGGCCGGCGCGGGGGTGGTGGCGGTCTCGGGGGCGCTCGGCTGCCGCGCCGCCGTACTGGTACGGGCCGGGTCCGACGCCGCGGCGGACGGCGTGGCGCTCGGCTCCGCCGGTACGGAGGTGACGACCGGGCGGGGCGCGCGGGCGGCGTCGGGGTGGGTGCCCGACGGCGTCGCACGCGGCGCGGTGGCCGCCACGGTGCGCTGCCGAGGGACGCCGCCGGTCCCCGGGTCCTGCGAGCGCGGAGCGCCGGTCGAGGTCCGGTCGGCGGTCGGCGGCGCCGTGGGGGGCTGCTCCGGCAGCTCGTCCGCGAGGCCCATGCTGCGGTTGTCCGGAGCCGCCGCCGCCTGCGGCCGGGCGGCCGAATGACGGTCCATCGAGACGACGGTGAGGCCGCCTCCGACGAGCGCGACGGCCGTCGCCACCACGGCCCGGCGCTGGCTCTTCTTCCACCGGGCCCGCTGCCGGCGGCGCGCGGCGCGTCCCTCGCCCGTGGGCGCCGGACTGCCGACGTCGTCGGCCGGGAGCGCGGCGTCAGAGGCGTCCGTGGCGTCGGGCGCGGTGCCGGGTTCGTCCGGCGGGGCCGTGCCGTACCAGGAGTCCCACGTCGCGGGCGGCCTCGCGGCCGGGGCGTCGGCCGCGAGGACCGGCAGGGCCGGCGGGGCGGAGGCGGGGAGTGCGGTGGTGTGCGGTGCGATGTCGGGGGCGTAGGCGCCGCACCCGGGACACACCAGGGCGCCGTTGAGGTATCGACGACACGAGGAGCAGTAGTCCATGCGCGGGCTTCCTGGATCGCTGGCGCCGTGGGCCCGTCGGGGCACGGCCTGGTCGCGCTCGCACACCGGGCGAGCGGCCAGCAACGGTAACGAGCCTTTCGAAAGTCTGTGTGCAGCCCGTGTGCCGCTCCTGCGCAGATTCCCCGCACCCGGTGGGGGCGGGCCGCGCCGCGGGGGTGTTTGCGGGGGCGTGGGCGGTTGAGGTGGTTGAGGTGGTTCGCGGCGGCGGGGCGGCCCTTGGCAGCTGTGTGCGCAGGCGGGTGTGGGTGCGGGGTGCGGGGTGCGGGGTCAGCCTGTTTTGCCGCCCCAGCGGGTGTCCACGCGCTCCCACTCCTTCGCCCACTGCTCCATGCGGCGGTGCTCAAGCCGGGCGCGGGCGAACTGGGCGCACCCTGCCACACCGCCGGCCGTGGCCACCGCCACCAGGACTCCGGTCCAGGCCGACTGGAACGTCGCGTCACCGCCGGACAGCGGCTTCGACGTCAGCTTGCCGTGCGCGTCCGTCCACACCGTGACCCGGGTGCCCTGCGGTGCGCCGGGCGGTACCTCCGTCCGGGCGAGGTGTGTCGAACCGTCCGGGGACTGCCAGCGCACGGGGGCCCAGACATGACCGCCGTCCAGGGTCTGCGCGGACGGCCCGGCCGGTGCGTCCTGGGTGACGAAGGCCGCGACCGGGTGCCGCTCCGTTCGCTGCTGGGCCAGGTCCCTGCCCACCGTGGACGCCGCCGCCACGCCGGCGAGCGCGCTGCCCACCAGGGCGATCACCCACGCCGCGAGCACGAGCCAGGCTTCGATCAGGTCACTGCGGCGCCTGAGCGGATTGCGGCGCCAGCGCCAGGCACGTACCCGGCGGAGCTGTGTCCTTGCCATGGTCGACACCCCCTTGCGGCACCGACGGGCCACCCCTCGCCTTTCAGTGTCCTCCTGTGACGGCGCGATGGCAGGTCCTACCCGGAGTGGTCCGTCGGCGTCGGCCCGGGCGGCGTCGGGACGGCCGGCGGGGCGGTCGCCGTGGGCAGCGGCTCGGGGACGTCCTCGGACCGCTGGGAGGTCGCCTCGTCGGGGCCCGCCGGGGTACCGCCCGTGCCCGCGGGCAGCGACGAGAGGGCGGACAGGGCCAGCGCTGCCCCGGCGATCGTGCCGAGGACGCGGCCCACCCGGCGGCGCCTGGCGGGGCCGTCCAGGTCCCGCCAGGCCGGGCCGTACGACAGTTCCCGCGGCTGCCACAGCTCGCCGACCGCGTCGGGCTCCGGTGCCGCCGCGGCCCGCTCGCGTGCGGACGGCTCCCTGGGCGCCGATCTGCGGATGGCCCGTTCGGAGTCGTCGAGGAACCGCTGCCACACCGTGTCCGGGACGGACGGAGTGCCGTCGCTCCCGCCCGTCGGTCCGCCGCTGTCCGGTTGCCGAGTGGACACGCCGCCCCCTTCTCCTCGCCCGTCGCGTCCCCACCCGGAGGACGGCACCGAACGCCGCCGCGTTCCCTCCGACCGCCCCACACGTACGACTGCCTACCGACGGGCGGCCGGGGCGGCGCGGCGTACGCGAAGAAAGAAGAAAGGCGTACGCGAAGAAAGAAGAAAGAGGCGGGGAAAGACGCGGGGGAAGGAGACGTACGCCGGAGCTTGGGCCTCCGGCGGAGTGCCTGAACGACACCGGCGCCTGACCAGGGTCCCCGCTGCCGCGTTCCGCCTGCCGGCGGCGCCGCGGGCATGATCACGGTGGGGGTAGGGGTGACGCTTCCGCGGTCCCTGACGGCGCGGGCCGCCGCGGCGGCTACCGGCACAGGGCTGCGCACCGCGTCACCGGCCGGTGCGCGCCAAGACCGCCGTCCTCCAAGAGTAGGTGCGTGCCGCGGTGGCCGAAGGTCCGGGCGACGGGCCGGACGCCGTTGCTCGACGCCGGGGCGGCATCCGCGTCCGGGATCGCCCCGCGCACCCCCGCCCACTTGGCCGCGCGCACCGCCCCTGCGGGGGCGGCCTCACCGTCGCGGCGATCGCCTCGGCCGGGTCCCCTGCGCACCACGGCGAGCCCGGCCGCAGCACCCCGCGCCCGACGACGGAGACCCACGAACGGCCGGGCTCCCCACCGACACCGTCCGCCCCCCGGCCCGCCACGAGCCCCGGCGCCCACGGGCCTCGCTCCCGTGAGCCCCGCTCCCGTGAGCCCCGCTCCCGCGGACCCGGCGGCCACCGGGTCCGCAGCGGCCCGCATCCGCCCGGACCGCCCGGCTACGGCCAAGGACAGCCTCGCCCACTGCCATGCGTACGAGCAGGTCCGGCGCGCTGGTCGGGGCGCGACGCGCACCGGTCGGCGACTGCGGTGCGGGCCCCTGCCGGGGAGGGGGTCAGCCTGATGAGGGGCTTGGGGTGGGGGACTTGGTGTTGATGTTCAGGTCGGGGCGGGGGGTCAGGGCGACCACCGGGGCGCCGGCCTGGGGCGGCGGCGGGGTGAGCTGGTCCTTGGGGAGCTTGGGCGGCGTGGTCTGCTGGAAGTTGACCTGATCGAAGTTGATCACTCCGGTCTTCTCCAGCACGGTGATGTGGTCGAGAACGGTGTCGTTGGCGAGGTCGGCCAGCTCCCGCACGAGGGTGTTCTGCGTATTGGCGCGGATATTGGCGATCGCCGGGAAGATCTGCCCGTGGGTGACCCGCATGATGTTGGCGGCGGTCGTGTCGAACTGCCTGCCGGACTGCGCGGCCGAGGTCTCCACGAACTGCTGCTGTTGCGGCGTGGCCTGGTTGGGCAGGGTGATGCCGAGTTCCGGGGCGATCTTGCGGCACAGTTCGTCCAGCCCCGCGTGCCCCACGATCAGATGCTTGCCGGCCTCCTTCATCTGCGGGGTGGACCCCTTCTTCAGCGCGATCTCGCCCAGCGGGTACTCCCACAGCCCGGCGGAGCGGACCTTGACGACGAAGTCGCGGTCGGCCTCGGTGAGCGGCCCGTAGCGGGTGTTGGCGATGATCCGGGAGGGGCTGCTCGACGTCTTCTGCACGCCGAGCATCGCGGGATAGGCGAGGGCGGTGAGGGTCATGCCCAGTGCGCCGGCCACGAAGACGGTGCCGATCGTGCTGCGGGACATGCGCATGGTGCCTCCTGGGGCGAACGACTCGTACCACGAGGTACGAGGCGACCGTGACGGCCGATCATCCGCGCCGGGTAAAAAGTGCGGCCTGACGTGTGGTGTGCATCACATTGCCGCGGTGGGGTGGCGCGGCTGCCGAGGTGACGGGGCGTTGTCGGTGCCGGCGAGTAGGTTCGGGCCGATCGCAGTCGCCGACGCACAGCAGGAGGCAGGGATGGCCGAGGTCGTCCTGTTCCATCACGCACTCGGGCGCACCCCGGGGGTCACCGGCTTCGCCGACGAGCTGCGGCGGGCCGGGCACACGGTGCGGACCCCGGACCTCTTCGAGGGCCGTACGTTCGACACCCTGGAGGAGGGGATGGCCCACGTCCGGCGGATCGGGTTCGGTGAGGTGATCGAGCGCGGCGCCCGCGCGGTCGAGGACCTGCCCGCCGAGCTGGTCTACGCCGGGTTCTCGCTGGGCGTGCTGCCCGCGCAGATGCTGGCGCAGACCCGGCCGGGGGCGCGCGGGGCGCTGCTGTACTACGCGTGCGTGCCGGCCGCGGAGTTCGGCACCGGCTGGCCCGAGGGCGTACCGGTCCAGGTGCACGGCAAGGAGTCCGACCCGTTCTTCGCCGGTGAGGGCGACCTCGACGCGGCGCGGGCGCTGGTCGCGTCGGCGGACCGGGCCGAGCTGTTCCTCTACCCGGGCGACCAGCACTATTTCGCCGACCCCACGCTCCCGTCGTACGACGCCGAGGCCACACGTCTGCTCCTCGACCGCTCGCTGACCCTGCTGCACACCCTGGACACCCCGACGCCCCGGCAGCCCCCGGCTTCCTAGGACCGCCCCCGTCTTGCCGTCACCCCCGATACTTTCGTTGTTGCGCAAGGATGGGAACCGTGCGGGCGGGGAGCGCGTTGGGAGGAGTGACGGTATCGACGGATCACACCGGAAGGACGAGCCGTGGGAATCTCCCTCGCCAAGGGCGGCAACGTATCGCTGAGCAAGGAGGCGCCGGGCCTGACCGCCGTACTGGTCGGCCTCGGCTGGGACGTGCGCACCACGACCGGCGCGGACTACGACCTGGACGCCTCCGCGCTGCTGCTGAACGCGTCCGGCAAGGTCGCCTCCGACGCGCACTTCGTCTTCTACAACAACCTCAGGAGCCCGGACGGCTCGGTGGAGCACACCGGTGACAACCTGACCGGTGAGGGCGAGGGCGACGACGAGAGCATCAAGGTGAACCTCGCGGCCGTACCCGCCGACATCGACAAGATCGTCTTCCCCGTCTCCATCCACGAGGCGGAGCTGCGCGGACAGAGCTTCGGCCAGGTGCGCAACGCGTTCATCCGGGTGGTGAACCAGGCAGGCGGCCAGGAGATCGCCCGGTACGACCTGTCGGAGGACGCCTCGACCGAGACGGCGATGGTCTTCGGCGAGCTGTACCGGCACGGCGCCGAGTGGAAGTTCCGCGCGGTCGGCCAGGGTTACGCCTCCGGCCTGCGCGGCATCGCCGCCGACTACGGCGTCAACGTCTGACCCGACGACGCCCGCCCCGGGACGACGCCCCACCGCGGCGACGTCTGACCCGGGCGACCTCCAACCCGGGCGATGCCCGACGCGGTGATGTCCGGCCCGGGCGATGCCCGACGCGGTGATGTCCGGCCCGGGCGATGCCCGACGCGGTGAGGCCCGGCCCGGACGACGTCCGACGTGGCGACGTCCGCCCCTCGGCCTCGTTCGGCCTGCCCGCGGTCCGCCCGGTCGTGGGTGGGTCGGCGGCGCGGGCGCGGGAACCTGGCGGTGGTCGCCTTCGTTGCACCGGTTCCACCCCCCTTTCAGGAGGAGCACCAGCCTTGTCCGCCAGACCGACGGACCCCCCGGGGCACAGTCCCCGACCATCCCGCCAGAACGTTTCCGGGCACGGCACGGGGCGGGGTGGTGTTCGATGAGTGCCGCGAGCGCGTCGCTCGGCCTGCTCGCCGTGTTCGTACTGACCGCCGCCACCGGCTATTTCGTGGCCCAGGAATTCGCCTACGTCTCCGCCGACCGGCTCGCCCTCGCCCGCCAGGCACAGGCCGGCGACAAGAAGGCCGCCCGCGCCCTGAAGGTGCTGGAGCGGCTGTCGTTCATGCTGTCCGGCGCCCAGCTCGGCATCACCGTCACCGGACTGGTGGTCGGCTTCATCGCCGAACCGTCGGTGTCCGCGCTGCTCCGGCCGGCGCTGTCCGGGCTCGGCCTGCCCGGCGCGGCGGTGAGCGGAGTCTCCGTCGTGCTCGCCTTCGCCGGGGCCACGGTCGTCCAGATGGTGCTCGGCGAACTCGCCCCGAAGAACCTCGCGATCGCCGTACCGGAGCGGCTGGCCAAGGCGCTCGCCGGGTCCACACTGGCGTACCTGAAGGTCGTCGGGCCCGTCGTGCACGTCTTCGACGGCGCCGCGAACAGGCTGCTGCGCAAGGCCGGCATCGAGCCGGTCGAGGAACTGCACCACGGCGCCACCCTGGAGGAGCTGGGCCATCTGATCGGCGAGTCACACCAGCGGGGCGAACTGCCCAAGGACACCGCCGAACTGCTCGACCACGCCCTGGAGTTCTCCGAGCGCACCCTGGACGAGGTGATGGTGCCGCGGGCGGACGCCGTCTTCGTCCGCAAGGACGCCACCGCGGCCGAGGCGGTCGACCTGATCGCCGCGCACGGGCACTCCAACTACCCCGTGCTCGGCGACCACCCGGACGACGTCGCCGGAGTGCTCGGCGTACGGGAGCTGACGTCCCTGCCCGCCGGGCGCCTCGCCGCCACGACCGCGGGCGCGCTGGCCCGGCGGCCCCTGCTGCTGCCCGACACGCTGCCGCTGCCGGACGCCGTGCGCCGCATGCGCGAGCAGGACGACGAGTTCGCGGTCGTCCTGGACGAGCACGGCGGTGTGGCCGGCGTCGTCACCTACGAGGACATCGCCGAGGAACTGGTCGGCGACATCGCCGACGAGAGCGACACCGTGACCGAGCCGGCCGTGGCCGACGGCACCGGCTGGCTGGTGGACGCCGGGCGCCGACTGGACGAGATCGCCGAGGCGACCGGGATCGAACTGCCCGAGGAGGAGGACTACGACACGGTGGCCGGCCTGATCGTCGACCGGCTCGGCCGCTTCCCCGCCGTGGGCGACCGGGTCACCGTCCCCCTCGCCGACGGCGGGCGGGCCGTCCTGGAGGTCCGCGGACTCGACCGGCACGTCCCCGAACGGGTCCGCCTGGAACGGGCGCCCACCGCCGGCGCCGGCACCGGGGCCGCGCACGAGGAGGGGCAGGCATGAGTTTCCCGATGGCGCTCTTCGTCACCGTGCTGCTGCTGATCGGCAGCGGATTCTTCGTGGCCGCCGAGTTCGCGCTGGTGGCCGCCAAACGGCACCGCATGGAGAAGGCCGCGGCCGACGGGCGGCGCGGCGCGAAGGCGGCGCTGGCCGGCATGCGCGAGCTGTCGCTGATGCTGGCGGGCGCCCAGCTCGGCATCACCGTGTGCACCCTGGGCCTGGGCTCGGTGTCCAAGCCCGCGATCTCGCACGAACTGGACCCCCTGCTGCACCGGGTGGGCCTGCCGAGCGGAGTCAGCTACGGCGTCTCCTTCGCCGTCGCCATGATCGTGGTGGTCTTCCTGCACATGGTGGTCGGCGAGATGGCCCCCAAGTCGTGGGCCATCGCCCACCCCGAGCGGTCCGCCATGCTGCTCTCCCCGGCCTTCCGTGCGGTGGTGCGGGCCGTACGGCCGCTGATCCGGGTGCTCAACCGGATGAGCAACGCGCTGGTCGCGCTGTGCCGGGTCACCCCGCGCGACGAGCTGGCGGCGGTCCACAACCGCGAACAGCTCACCCATCTCGTCGCGGAGTCCGAGCGGCTCGGCCTGATCAGCAAGGGCGACTCACAGCTGCTCACCACCTCGCTGACCGAACCGCTGAACCCGGTCGCCGCGCTCCAGGTGCCGGCCGACCGGATCACCGCCGTGCCGGCGGACGCGGACGCGGACACCGTCCTCGCCACCGCCGCGGCACACGACCGCAACCGGCTGCTGGTCCGTGACGGCGACCGGGTCGTCGGCTCCGTGCACGCCCGCGACGCGCTGATCGCGCGATCCCGGGGGCGTGGCGTCACCGCCCGTGAACTGGCGCGGCCTGTACCGGAGTTGACCGAACGGGACACGGTGAGCGAGGCGATCGAGCAACTGCGCAGACACCGGGCCTCGCTCGCCGTGGTCCGCGACGGCGCCGGCCGCCTCACCGGCCTGGTCACCCTGGACGACCTGCTCACCCGCCTCCTTCACCCCCAACCGACACCCCATCCGACCCCCTGACGAGGACCGCGTGAGGACGACCACACGGGGGGCGACACCCTGACGACGACCACGTGACGATGACCACATGTGAGCGGCGCCGCGAGCACGGCCACATGGGGGCGACACCGTGACGATGACCACATGCGGGCGGCGCCGTGCCGTCGGGCGCGTGAGCCCGGCGCCACGGCGACGACCGCGTGACGACGGCCACATGTGGGCGGCGTCGTGGCGAACAGGCGGCGCCGTGCGTCCGGTTCGCCGTGCGGCGCGCTCGCTCGCGGGGCGATCGGCGGGTGGACCCGAGGTGTGAGGTGAATGCGCGGTGTCGCCTCACAGCCGTGGCCCGCCCGCGGCCGGCGCGTGCGTCGCCGTCACCTTGAGGTCCGTGTGACGTTCGGTGCGCCTGGCGCGCTGAAGACAACAGTGCACCTATGTGTCTGGTGTGCTTCCCGTGACATCTACCGCGGGTCCGGTGTGACCCTCAGCGGCCTCTTTAGGGGTGGATTACGTCGTGAGTCGTCGTACGTCGCATGCGTACAGACCGTTGAGCCTGAAGCGCCGGGCGTGGCTGACGCTGGGGGCGGTCGTCCTGGGCGGCGGAGGCGTGGTGACCTACGCCGTCGCCAGCCCCGCCGACGGACACGGATCTTCGGCCCGCGCCAAGCGCCCCGCGAAGGTCTACGCGCTCGCCCTGAAGGGCGCCGCGAGCAACAAGCGGGAACTGGCCCGGACCAGCACCCAGCAGTTCTCGATGCTCGGTGTCTCCTGGAAGGGCGCCGCCCAGCGGCTGGACGGGACCGCGCAGGTGCGCACCCGCAGCCTGGCCACCGGCGAGTGGGGCGCCTGGCATGACCTGGAGGTGAACGCGGACCCGCCGGAGGCCCCCGAGGCCGAGGCGCGCGGCGCCTCCGAGCCGCTGTGGGTCGGTCCCTCCGACGGCGTCCAGGCCCAGGTCGTCCGCAAGGACGGCTCGACCCGCGCGCTGCCCCCGGGACTCCAGGTCAACCTGGTCGACCCGGGCGTGGTGACCGACGCCGAGACGAAGTCCGGCGGCGACGCCGACCCGGCCGCCTTCGCCGTCGCGGAGAGCACCGACGCCACCTCGACCGACGCCACCTCGACCGACTCCGCGTCCCCGACGACGAGCGCGTCCCCCTCGGACTCCGCGTCCGCGAGCGCGTCGGCGTCGGCCTCCGCGTCGGCGTCGGCGAGCGCGTCCGCGAGCCTTCCTCCGGCGCCGCCGTCCACCGTGCCGCAGCCGCCGATGGTCTCGCGGGCCGGCTGGGGCGCCGACGAGTCCATCAGCCCCGACCCGTCGGAGTACAACGCGGACGTCAAGTCCGTGTTCGTGCACCACACGGACAGCGCCAACGACTACTCGTGCGCCGACTCGGCGGCGATCGTGCGGGGCATCTACACGTACCACGTGAAGACCAACGGCTGGAACGACATCGGCTACAACTTCCTGGTCGACAAGTGCGGCACCGTCTTCGAGGGCCGCAAGGGCGGTGTCGACCGGCCGGTGCTCGGCGCCCACACCTACGGCTGGAACCGGGAGTCCGCGGGCATCGCGGTGCTCGGCACCAACACCACCGTCAGCGCCTCGGACGCCACGCTGACCTCGATCGCCCGGGTCGCGGCCTGGAAGCTCGGGCAGTACGGCGCCGATCCCGCCGGGACCGTGCAGCTGACCGCGGGCGCGACCCAGAAGAACTACTTCGGCACCAGCTTCACCGCGGGCACCAAGTACACCTTCCCGCGGATCTCCGCGCACCGTGACGGCTACAACACCGAGTGCCCCGGCAACGCGCTCTACGCGCAGCTGCCGACGATCCGCACCCTGGCGGCCGGTCCGGTGCAGGGCCTGAAGGTCTCCTCGGTCTCCGGCGCCACCCAGAACGGCTCGACGTACTACACCAAGGGCGCCGTCACCGTGAAGTGGTCGGCCACCACGCCGGCCTCGCTCATCTCCCAGTACCAGCTGCTGGTCGACGGCAAGACCGTCGCCACCCTCGCCGGCTCCGCCACGTCCGCCGGCACCACCCTGGCCGTGGGCAGCCACACGGTGGCCGTGCGGGCCGTGCACCAGTCCGGCAGGACGGCCACCAGCGCCTCGGTGAAGGTCGTGGCGGACACCACCGCACCCACGTTCACCAGCTCGCCGAAGCCGTCCCTGCGCACCGGCACCGTCAACACCACCGCCGTCCCGGTCACGCTCGGCTGGAAGGCGGCCGACGAGACCGCCCTGCGGCAGGTCAAGCTGCTGTCCCCGACGGCCGTCACCTTCGGCCCGACCACCACCAGCTCCCCCCGCACCGCCACGTCCGGCTCCGCCACCACCTGGTCCATGCGGGCCTACGACTGGGCCGGCAACTACCGCACCTCCTCGCCCTCCTACACCCCCGTGATCCTCCAGGAGAGCTCCGCCACCAAGACCGGCACCTGGTCCACCCGCTCCAGCTCCAGCTACCTCGGCGGCAAGTCGTACTCCAGCTCCGCCAAGAACGCGAGCCTCACCTGGACCTTCACCGGCCGCTCCGCCGCCTGGGTGGTCTCCCGCGCCTCCGGCTCCGGGCAGGCGTACGTGTACGTCGACGGCGCCAAGACCGCGACGGTCGACCTGAAGTCGTCCAGCACGCTGTACCGACAGGCCATCTGGACCAAGACCTGGTCCAGCAGCGCCAAGCACACCGTCAAGATCGTCGTGGTCGGCACCAGCGGCCGCCCGACCATCACCACGGACGGCCTCGTCTACATCAAGTAGCCGTCATCGAGTGGCTGTCATCGAGCAGCCGTGACGGACCAGCGGTCATCCAGTGGCCGCGATCAAGCAGCCGTGGCACTCGGTCGTAGATCAAGCAGCCGTGGCACTCCGGTCGTACCCGGTCCCGCGGAGCGCGTTCCCCGTGCTCCGCGGGACCGTTCGCGTGTCGCCCGGAAGGCGCCCACGGGCGCGCGGTCAGCGCTTCAGGAGGTCGCGCAGCGCCGCGGTGACCGCCGCCGGGTCCTCCTCGGCCATGAAGTGCCCGCACGCCACGGTGCGGTGGTCCAGGTCCGGGGCCCAGGCCCGCCACAGGGCCGCCGCGTCATAGCCGAGGGCGGCACCCCAGTCCCGCTGGAGCACCGTGACGGGCATCCGGAGCACGGCGCCCGCCTCCCGGTCGGCGCGGTCGTGCGCCACGTCGATGCCCGCGGAGGCCCGGTAGTCGGCGACCACGGACGGTACGGCCGCCCGCGCCGCCGCCAGATAGACCGCGCGCACCTCGGCGGGGATCGCCCCGGGATCGCGGGTCCACACGTCGAGGAAGTGTCCGAAGAAGGCGTCCGGCGCGCCCGCGATCAGCTGCTCGGGCAGGCCCGGCGGCTGCGCCATCAGATACAGGTGGAAGGCGACGGCCGCCGAACTGCCGTGCAGGACCTCCCACATGTCGAGGGTCGGCAGGACGTCCAGCAGGGCCAGCCGCTCGACCGCCCCCGGATGGTCGAGGCCGGCCCGGAAGGCGACCAGCGCACCGCGGTCGTGCCCGGCCAGGGCGAACCGCTCATGCCCCAGGGCACGGGCCAGCGCGACGACGTCGGCGGCCATGGTGCGCTTGGCGTACGTCGTCCCGTCGGGGCTCTCGGCGGGCTTGTCGCTCGCGCCGTAACCGCGCAGGTCCGGGCAGATCACGGTGTGGTCGGCGGCGAGGCCGGCGGCCACGTGCCGCCACATCAGGTGGGTCTGCGGGAAGCCGTGCAGCAGCACCACCGGGGTGCCGCTGCCGCCGACGGCCGCGTGCAGGGCGACGCCGTCGGCGACGGGGACGCGGTGCGTTGCGAAACCGGGGATCGTGGTGTCGTGTGCATCCATGGCCCCGAGGCTGCCGCCCGTGAATCAGCATCCGATCAGTACGGCGCGGCACACGGCGGCGGTCGGCGGCACGGGAGGGCGCGTGGGTGCGGGTGCGTCGTGGTCGAGCGCGCGGTTCCCCGCGCCCCTCGGGGCGCCGCCTGGTCCGCGTCGCGATGAGCGGTGCGGGTGCGTTGTGGCTGGGCACGCGGTTCCTCGCGCCCCTATGGGGCGCCGGCGGACACAGGGAGGCTGACGTATGGAGCCGGTGGTGTTCCGGGTGCTCGGCGCGGTCGCGGCCGAGCGCGAGGGTGCCGCGGTCGCCCTGAAAGGCCCGCGTCACCGTGCGGTGCTGGCCCGGCTGATCCTGGCCCGCCGCCGGGTCGTGCCCGTCGACCGGCTGGTCGCCGACCTGTGGGAGGAACCGCCGCCGAACGCCGTCGGCGCCCTGCGGACCTTCGTCGGCGACCTGCGGCGCGCCCTGGAGCCGGAGCGTCCGCCGCGGGCGCCCGCCCGGCTCCTCGTCACCGAGGGACCCGGGTACGCGCTGCGCGCCGCGCCCGGCTCCGTCGACGCCCGGCGGTTCGAGGACGCCGTCGCCGACGCCGCCGCGCTGCCGCCCGAGCCGGCCCTGGAACGGCTCGGCGCGGCGCTCGCGCTGTGGCGCGGACCCGCCTACGCCGACTTCGCCGGCCAGGACTGGTGCCGGGGCGAGCGGGCCCGGCTGACCGAACTGCGGCTGCACGCGGTGGAGCGGCGGGCCGAGACGCTGCTCGCGCTGGGCCGGCCCGCCGAGGCGGTGCCCGACCTCGACGCGCACACGGCCGGTCACCCCTGGCGCGAGCACGCCTGGCGGCTGCTGGCGCTGGCCCTGTACCGCACGGGCCGGCAGGCGGACGCGCTCGCCGTGCTGCGCCGCGCCCGCACCAGCCTCGCCGACGTGCTCGGCCTCGACCCCGGCCCGCGGCTGCGCCGCCTGGAAGCGGACATCCTCGCCCAGGACCCGCGCCTGGACGGCCCGGCCGAGCCGCCGACGGCGGCCCGGTTGTGGGCGCGGGCCACCGAGGCGTACGACCGGACGGTGGCCGCCGGCGCCCGGGCCCGGCTGGAGTCGACCGTCGGCCTGCTCAGGAATCTCGCGGTCACCGGTGGCGGCGGGCTCGCCGAGTCCCGCGAGCACCGGCTCGCGGCCGTGACCGCGGCGGAGGAGACCGGCGACGCGGAGCTGACCGCCCGGGTCATCGGCGCCTTCGACGTGCCCGCGCTGTGGACCCGCGCCGACGATCCGCAGGCGGCGTCCCGCATCGTCGCCGCGGCCGAACGCACCCTGGCGGCGCTGCCGCACGACGAGTCGTACGAGGCGACCCGCTGCCGGCTCCTCGCCACCGTCGCCGTGGAGATGCGCGGCACCCGCTCGCCGCGCGGCCCGGCCGCCGCCCGCGAGGCCGAGCGGACCGCCCGCCGCCTCGACGACCCGGCCCTGCTGGCGTTCGCACTCAACGGCGTCTTCATGCAGTCCTGCACCCGCGCGGGCCTCGCCCCGGTCCGGGACGCGACCGGCGCGGAACTCGTCGCGCTCGCCACCCGGCACGGCCTGGTCACCTACCAGGTGCTCGGGCATCTGATCCGGGTGCAGGCCCGGGCTGCCCTCGCCGACTTCGCCGCGGCCGACGCCCACGCCGCCGCCGCCGACCGGCTGTCCCAGCGGCACGAACTGCCGCTGGTGGCCGTGTTCACCGCCGGGTACGCGGCCCTGCGCGCCGCCGCCACCGGGACCCCGGCGCGGGCCGAGCGCGCCTACCGGTCCCTGTACGCCGCGCTCGCCGACTGCGGCATGCCGGGCCTCACGGCGGGCCTGGTCCCGCTGACCCGGCTGTCCCTGACCCTGCGTCCGGGCTGCCGCCCGGGCGACGCCGACGTCGACCTCGCCGAGGACTGGGGCCCCTACCGCCCGTGGGTCCGGCCGCTCGCCCTGCTGCGGGCGGGCCGCACCGAGGAGGCCCACGCGGCGCTACGGGCCCTGCCGGAGCCGCCGGCCGACCTGACGTACGAGGCGCTGTGCTGCCTGGCGGCGGCGGCCGCCCTGCACCTCGACGACCCCGCCCTGCGCACCACCCTCGCCGCCCGCCTGTCCCCGGCCACCGACGAACTGGCAGGAGCAGCAACCGGCCTCCTCACCTTCGGCCCCACCTCCACCTGGACCAGGGCCCTGCTGACCTGAGGGCCGGACTAGGCCGAACACGCCGCCCTCGCCGAAGTCCCCCTCCGCACAGCCGACTTCACCCGCGGCCAGCCGGGACGTCGGTGCGGGGGCCTGCTTTTGTCGGTGGTTCGGCCGGGAGGCCGGTGCGGGGCTGCTTTGCCGGTGGTTCGGGCGGGGGGTTGGTGCGGGAGGTCGGTGCGGGGGCCGCTTCGTCCGTCGTTCGGCCGGGGGCCGGTGTGGGTGTGGTCGGTTCGCCTCCCACCCCCGGTCACCCCCGGCCCACCGGTCACCCCCGCCGCGCCCGGCGGGCGCACGCCGGCAGGGCCGTCCGCGGTCGAAGTGCCGCCCCGGGAAGGCTGCTTCGGCCGTCGGTGGGCCGTAGGCCCCTGCGGATGTGGCTTGTTCGGCTCTCCGTCGCGCTCTCCGCGCCTGCCGTCGGCCCGGCGGGCGCCGCCGGACATGGCCGCCCTCAGCCGAAGTCCCGCGGCAGGGGCGCCGTTTCAGGCGTTGGCCCGCCGCAGGGCCCCCATGGGGATGTGGTCGGTTCGGGTTGTCGTTACCTTGTTGTCTGACAGACTGCACGCACGCCACAGGCGGCAGACTGATTCCACGTCGTTCCGGGGGACCGTATGGACATCGAACTGGCCGAGCTGCTCACGTCACTTCGGTCGGAGATCGACCGTGCCCGGCTGGCGGCGGCCGGCCAGGACGTGCGGTTCCGGATCAACTCCATCGACCTGGAACTCCAGGTCGCGGTGGAGAAGACCGTCGAGGCCGACGCCGGCGTGCGGTTCTGGGTGGTGTCCCTCGGCGGCAAGGGCGGCGCCAAGTCGGCGCAGACCCACACGGTCAAGCTCAGCCTGGCCGCCGAGACGGACACCGGCGAGCAGGTCCTCACCGGCGACGACGTGTCGAGCCTCTTCCCCACCGGCTGACCCCTGGATGAGCTCGCTCGACAAACGCAGGGTCGCGCAGGTCGTCGTCAGACGGGACGGCACCATCGAGTACGGCTCGGGCTATCTGATCAGCGCCCGGCTGGTCCTCACCGTGGAACACCTGCTCGGCCGGGCCACGGACCCGGCGTGCACGGTGATGCTCGGCCGGGACAAGGAGGAGCTGCCGGCCACCGTGGTGTGGCGGGGCAGCGGGCAGGACATGGCGCTGCTGCGCCTCGCCGAGCCGCCCGCGGGCCTCGGCGCCGTACCGCAGGTCGTCTTCGGCAGCCTCCCGGACGCGGTGGGCGGTGTGCCGTTCACCGGCATCGGTTTTCCCGCCTTCGCCCAGCGGGCCGCCTCGCAGCGGTTCGAGGGCTTCGACCGGCGGGACACCCATGAGGTCACGGGACGCGTCCAGCTCGGTTCCAACATGAAGTCCGGGCTGCTCGACCTCGCCATCACCTCACGTTTCCCCCACGAACGGGGCCCCGACGGCCAGGACGCCTGGCAGGGCATGTCCGGCACGGCCCTGTTCGCCCACGACAGGTTTCTGATCGGGGTGCAGTCCCACCGGCTGCGCGCCGCGGGGACGAACAGCGCGGAGGCCCAGCCGGTGGCCGAGGCGCTGCGCGACCCGGAGTTCGTCGCCGTACTCGCCGACAACTTCGTACGGCCCAGCGCGGTGCCGCTCGACCCGCCCGCCCGAGAACCCGTGCGCCGGCTGCGGGCGGTGATCTCCCAGAGCGAACTCGTCGAGGGCTTCAGCGACTTCGAGAAGAACCTCACTCCGGAGCGGCTGCCGTTCGTCTCACCGGGCAGCGACAACGAGGCGTCCCCGAAGAAGCTGCTGACCCGGCTGGTGATGTCCGAGGACCGGGGCGTGCTCCTGGTGGGCACGGCCGGCACCGGCAAGAGCCGCACCGGCCTTGAGGTGGGCCGGCTCGCGCTGGCACAGGGCTGGCGCGTGCTGCACGTCCTGCCCCACAAGGAGAAGGAGAAGGAGAACCAGTCGGTCATCGAGCAGATAGCCGACCAGGTCTTCGCGGAGCTGACCCCGGTCCTGCTGGTGGTCGACCTCAACGAGACCAGCCTCGACCTGCTGGCCCTGCGCCACCATCTGCTGCCCGAGGCCCGCCGCCGCGGCGTCCCCCTGGCGCTGCTCGCCTCCGCACGGCCCGGCTGGCTGCTGAAGGCCGATCGCGCGCTGGTGCACGAGCTGTTCGACGAGGTGAAGCTGCGCCAGGACGAAGCGTTCCAGCGGCAGGTCACCGACAATGTGCTGCGCACGCTCGCCCCCACGGCCATCCGGCAGCTGGGCCAGGACCGGATGCTCGCGGTCAGCGGCAACCGTCCCATCGTCGCCCTGCTGATCGCCCGCGAGATCGAGCGCCGCGTCAACGCCGGGATGCTGTCCATGCCGGAGACGGCGGGCCTGCGGGCCGGCGGCGAACTGCCCGCCTGGCTGCACAGCCGGCTCAGCGAGGACGAACTCGCCGTGCCCGGCCGCCCGAACATCTACACCCCCGCCCGCGCCTCGCACGGCCTGGTGGCCGCTGCGGCCGCCGCAGCGGCCTGCCCGCAGGAACACGCGGAGGTCGTGGCGGCCGCGCACGCGGCGGTCGCCGACGCCACCGGCGAGGTGCCCGCCGCCGCCGACGTGGTGGCGACGCTGGTGTCGCTGGGCTGGCTTGAGGACGAGGACGGGGTGCTGTCGGTCGCCCACGACATCGTCGCCGACCAGCTCGTCGAGTCGGTCATCCTGCCCGAGCCCGACTCCGCGCCGGACGTCCCCGGCACCCACGCCCTGCTCGCCGGCTGCCTCACCGGCGCCCGCACCGTGGGCCGCTTCGCCGTCACCATCGGCCGGCTCGTGAACGACCTGGTTCTCGCCGACCGGGCCGCCGCGAGCGCGGCCGTGCTCGACGCATGGTTCACCGCACACGCCACCGACATCGGCCGGCTGATGCGGCACGACTCGGACGTCGGCGGCTACGCGCTCGGCGCCATCTGCTCCGGACCGCCCTGGTCCGCCTCCGCCCTGCACACCTGGGGGCAGGTCGTCAGCCCGTGGCTCGCCGACCACGGCGCCGGCCACGACGCCCGGCACGTGCTGCACCGCGGACTGCGCCATCTGCCCGGCGACGGCGCCCTGCTGCTCGTACCCACCGCGCTGGCATGGCTGAAGACCCACGGCCTGACCAGCGAGGCCAACTATGTCGCGGGCCCGCTGCTCTCCCGTACCGACGTGCCGACCGAGGCCGTGCGGCAGGCCGTCACCATCGCGCTGGACTGGCTCGACCGGCACACCACGCACGCCGGCGCCGGCTATGTCATCAGACCACTGCTCGCCCGCGCCGATCTCACCGCCGACGACGCCCGACGGGTCCTCGCCGCCGCGTTCGTGTGGCTCGACCGCTACACCGCGACGCACAGCGCCGGCTATGTGCTCAGCACCCTCCTGCCGCGCGCCGACCTGAACGCCGCGGACGCCGGGCGGATGCTGTCGGTCGCGCTGGCCTGGCTCGACCACCACGCGACCGCGCCCGACGCCGGGCACATCCTGCGGCCGCTGCTCTCCCGCGCCGACCTCGGTCCCGTCGACGCGGGCCGGGCCGTGCGGGCCGCGCTCACCTGGCTTGACCTGCACGGCGTCACCGACCGGGCCACGTTCGTGCTCGGCCCGCTGCTCGCCCGCACCGACATGGACGTAGGCGCCGCCCGGCGGGCACCGGCCGCGGCCCTGCGCTGGCTTGACCAGCACGCCGGCACCGCGGAGGCCCGGTTCGTGCTCGGCCCGCTGCTCGCCCGCACCGACCTGGCCGCCGCAGACGCCGCCCGGGTGCTGGCCACCGCGCTGGTCTGGCTGGAGCGGCACGCCACCGCGGCCGACGCCGAGTCGGTCCTCAGCCGCCTCGTCCAGCGTTCCGGCCTGGCCGCCGAGGACGCCACGCGGGTGCTGGCCGCCGCGCTGGTCTGGCTGGAGCGGCACGCCACCGCGGCCGACGCCGAGTTCGTCCTCAGCCGCCTCGTCCCGCGCACCGATCTCACCGCCGCCGACGCCCGGCGGGTCACCCGCGCCACCCTCGCCTGGCTCGACCAGCACACCACCGCCGAGCGGGCCAAGTACCTCCTCGGCCGCCTGCTCACCCTGCCCGGCCTCGCCGAGGCCGACGTGCGCCGGCTGGTGCTCGCCGCCCTGGCCTGGCTCGACCGGCACGCCGCCGACGACTCCGGGCACGTCCTCGCCCCGCTGCTCTCCCGCCCCGACCTCACCCCCGAAGAGGCCCGGCAGGCGGTGACGGCCGCCCTGGCCTGGCTCGACCAGCGCATGATCAGCGACGCCGGCTATGTCCTCAGACCGCTGCTCGCCCGGTCCGACCTCACCACGGCCGACGCCCAGCGGGCGATCCGCACCGCGGTGGCCTGGCTCACCCACTACGAGACCACGCTGGGCGCCGGGTACGTCCTCAACGTCATCCTGGCCCGGGGCGACCTGACCCCCGGCCAGGCCCGGCGGGCGCTCGCCGCGGCCCGCGTCTGGCTGGAGCGGCACACCGCCACACCCGACGCCGGATACGTCTTCGGCCGGCTGATCGCCCACCCCGACGTCCCGCCGGGCGAGGCACAGGAACTGCTGCCCGCCGCCCTCGCCTGGCTCGGCGACCACTTCACCGCGCCGGAGGCCCGCCATGTCTTCGACGCCCTGGACTCGCGCACCGACCTCGGCACGGACGACACCCAGCGGTTCGCGTCGACCGTGCTGAGATGGCTCGACCACCACGCCGGCACCCTGCGGGCGCAGTCCGTGCTCAACGCGCTGCTCGCCCGGAGCGATCTCACCGCCGAGGACGCCCGGCGGGCCGTGGCCGCGGCGCTGCTCTGGCTCGACAGCCATCTCGCCGGGCCGGGCGCCGGCTACGTACTCAAACCGCTGCTGGCCCGCGCCGACCTGCCGTACGACGCCGCACGGCGGGCCGTCACCGCGGCCCTGACCTGGCTCGACGACCACGCCACCGCCCAAAGCGCCCAGTTCGTCCTGAACACCCTGCTCGCCCGCCCCGACCTGACCAGGCCCAGTGAAGTCCGCGGCGGTTCGACAGTGCCCCGAAGGGGCGCGGGGAACTGCGCGACCAGCCACGATGGTGCCGCAGACGACCGACGGCACAGCGCGGCATGTCCAGCGGAGCGCTCAGGCGCCGACGAGGCACCGCGGGCGAGGGCCGCCGCGTACCGCTGGCTGGACGAGCACGCGGCCCTGCCGGAGGCGCGGTTCGTCCTCGACCCGCTGCTGGCCCGCTCCGATCTCGGCCCGGAGGGCGCCCGGCGGGCCGTCGCCAAGGCCACGGCATGGCTCGGCCTCCACGCCGCCACACCCGGCGCCGGCTATGTCCTCGTGCCGCTGCTGGCCCGCGCGGACCTGCCCGAAGCGGACATCCGACGGTCGGCCGCCGCCGCCCTGGTGTGGCTGGACCACCACGCCACCACCCCGAAGGGCCGGTTCGTCCTCAACTCCCTGCTCGTCCGCGCCGACCTGCGGCCCGCCGACGCCCAGCGGTCGGCCGCCGCCGCCCTGGCCTGGCTCGACCGCGGCGCCCTCGACCTCGCCGCCGGCTACGTACTCAAACCGCTGCTCGCCCGCGCCGACCTGACCGACGAGCACGCCCGGCGGTCCGCGTTCGCCGCGCTCACCTGGCTGGACCGGCACACGCTCACCGTCGACGCCGCCTATGTGCTCGGGCGGGTGCTCGCCCGCACCGACCTCGGCGCCGAGGACGCCCGGCGCGCGCTGGCCGCGGCCTTCGCCTGGCTCGACGAGCACGCGTCCCTCAGCGAGGCCCGCTTCGTGCTGGACCCGCTGCTCGGCAGGACCGAAGCGAGCGAGGACCAGGTCCGGCGGTCGGCCGCCGTGGCGCTCGCCTGGCTGGACGGGCACGCCACCGCCTTCGGGGCCGGCTACGTACTCAAACCACTGCTGGCCCGGGCCGACCGGCCGGCCGACGACGTACGGCGGGCCGCGTCCGCCGCGCTCGACTGGCTCGACCGGTATCCCCTCGCGCCGAGCGCCGCGCATGTGCTGCGACCGCTGCTCGAACGCACCGACCTCACGCCCGACCACGCCCGGCGGGCGGCCGTCGCCGCACAGCGCTGGCTCGCCGACCACGCGCCCGCCCCACGGGCCCGGTTCGTGCTCGGCCCGCTGCTCGCCCGCGCCGACCTGCCCGCCGGGAACGCCCCCGCGGTCCGCGCGCTGGCCCTGACCTGGCTGGCGGAGCACGCCACCGTCGCCGGCGCGCCGATCGTCCTCAAACCGCTCCTGTCGGACGCCGGGCTCGGTCCCGCCGACGCCGCGCGAACGGTCTCCTTCTCCTTCGCCTGGCTCGGCGAGCACGCGTCGGCGGCACGGGCCCGGTTCGTGCTGGGCCCGCTGCTGGCCCGCCGCGACCTGTCCGCGGCAGAGACACGGCGGGCGGTCGCCCTCGCCCTCGCCTGGCTGACCGAGCACGCCACGACGGACAAGGCCACGACCGTCCGCGACGCGCTGCGCTCCCGCCCCGACCTCACCCCCGACGAACGCGACCGCCTGAACCCACCCCAGGTCTAAGCGATTCGCTGGATGTGCGGTGCTGTGCCGTCGGTCGTCTGCGGCGCCGTCGTGGCTGGTCGCGCAGTTCCCCGCGCCCCTTCGGGGCGCGCTGTCGAACCGCACGTGTTTCGCCCATCGGGGCGGGGGCGGGGGTGGGTGAAACCGGGTTGAGGCCGGGCTGAAGGCGCAGGGCCGCAGGGTGTGCGGCATGACGACGCATCACGAACTCGCCATCGAAGTCTCCGGGTTGCGCAAGGCGTACGGGAACAAGGGGAACAAGGGAGGCAAGGGAGGCAAGGGGGGTAAGGGGGACAAGACCGTCCTCGACGGCATCGACATCCACGTGCCCACCGGCACCGTCTTCTCGCTCCTCGGACCGAACGGCGCGGGCAAGACCACCGCCGTCAACATCCTCTCCACGCTGATCTCCGCCGACGCCGGACGCGCAAGGATCGCCGGCCACGACCTCACCGCCGAGGCCCAGGCGGTACGCGCCGCCATCGGCGTCACCGGCCAGTTCTCCGCCGTGGACGGTCTGATCACCGGCGAGGAGAACATGCTCCTCATGGCCGACCTGCACCATCTGCCGCGCACCGAGGGCCGACGGGTGACCGCGGAACTGCTGGAACGCTTCGACCTGGTGGAGGCCGCGAAGAAACCGGCATCCACCTACTCCGGCGGCATGAAACGCCGCCTCGACATCGCCATGACCCTGGTCGGGGGCCCGCGGATCATCTTCCTCGACGAGCCGACCACCGGCCTCGACCCGCGCTCCCGCCACACCATGTGGCAGATCATCCGCGACCTGGTCGCGGGCGGCACCACCGTGTTCCTGACCACCCAGTACCTGGAGGAGGCCGACCAGCTCGCCGACCGTATCGCCGTGCTCAACGGCGGCAGGCTCGTCGCCGAGGGCAGCGCCGACGAACTGAAGCGGCTCGTCCCCGGCGGCCACGTACGGCTGCGCTTCGCCGACCCGCAGGTCTACGAACGGGCGGCGACCGCACTGCGGGAGAGCGCACGCGACGACGACTCGCTCGCGTTGCAGATTCCCAGCGACGGCAGCCAGCGCGAGCTGCGCGCCATCCTCGACTGGCTCGACGCCGCCGGCGTCGAGGCCGACGAACTGTCCGTGCACACCCCGGACCTGGACGACGTCTTCTTCGCCCTGACCGGCGCCACCACCACGACCGCTGCCGCCGCCACCGCCCCGACCGGCGCCTTTCCCGTCGCCCCCGTTGACAAGGAGACCGTCCGATGACCGCCGCCGGCCACGCCGTACGCGACAACCTGACCATGCTGCGGCGCAATCTGCTGCACGCCCGCCGCTACCCCTCCCTCACCCTGAACGTCGTCCTCACCCCGGTCGTCCTGCTGCTGCTGTTCGTGTACGTCTTCGGCGACGTGATGAGCGCCGGCATCACCGGCGGACCGGCCGACCGCGGTGACTACGTCGCCTACCTGGTCCCGGGCATCCTGCTGATGACCGTCGGCGGCACCGCGCTCGGCACCGCGGTGTCCGTGGCCTCCGACATGACCGAGGGCATCATGGCCCGCTTCCGCACCATGGCGATCTCCCGTGCCTCCGTGCTGACCGGCCATGTGATCGGCAGCGTGATCCAGACGCTGCTCGCCCTGGCGCTGGTCCTGGGCGTCGGGCTGGCCATCGGCTTCAGGCCCGACGCGGGGCCGGTGGAATGGCTCGCGGCGGCCGGCCTGCTGACGCTGGTCAGCCTCGCGCTGATCTGGGTCGCGGTCGGCATCGGCCTGGCCTCCCCCAACCCCGAGGGCGCCAGCAACATCGGCCTGCCGCTGATGGTGCTGCCGCTCCTGTCCAGCGCGTTCGTGCCGGTGGACGCCATGCCGGGCTGGTTTCGCTGGTTCGCCGAGTACCAGCCGTTCTCGCCCGCCATCGAGACCCTGCGCGGCCTGCTGCTGGGCAGTGAGATCGGCACCCGGAACGCGGTGCTGGCTGTCGTCTGGAGCCTGGGCCTCGCCCTGCTCGGCTACCTGTGGTCCAGGGCGCGGTTCACTCGCGAGCCGCGGCGTTGAGTTCGCGCAGCGCCGCGGCCCGCAGCTCCTGGCGTCCCAGGGCGGCGTACGCGGACCGTGCTTCGGTGTAGGCCGCCGCGTCGGTGTTTTCGGCGTTCGGTCGGCGCCGCCAGCGGGACGGCCCCCGTCGCCCGCGGCCGGCCCGTGCCTGCTCGGCTACCTGTGGTCCAGGGCGCGGTTCACTCGCGAGCCGCGGCGTTGAGTTCGCGCAGCGCCGCGGCCCGCAACTCCTGGCGTCCCAGGGCGGCGTACGCCGACCGTGCCTCGGCGTACGCCGCCGCGTCGGTGTCCTCGGCCGCCCGCCGGGACCGTGCCGTGGACAGCGTGGGGAACTCCCGCACCACCGGCATCCGTTCGGCCAGCGCCACCAGCCGTACGGCCGCCGGGTCGCCCGCGGCCAGCCCGGCCAGGCCGAGCGCCAGCAGCACCGTCCCGTACACCGGGACATCCACCGGGGACCGGTCGACCGGGGAGCCGGACAGCATCCCGAGCAGCCGCTCCCGCAGCCGCTCGGCCAGCCCGGCCACCGGTTCCAGCCGGCCGTGCCGGGCGTGCGCGGCCAGCGCGGCGGCCTGCACCTCAAGCGCCCACGGGTCCACGAACGGGTCACCGGCGTGCGACAGGCTGTCCTCCCGTATCCGCCGCACCGCCTGCCGCCACAGCCCGAGCCCGACCTCGGTCAGCCCCCGGGCCAGCGCGATCTCGGCCCGGGCCGGCAGATCGGGGGCGAAGATCCGGGCGGCCTCCGGCTGCCGGTCCAGGGCCGCGAGGCCCAGCCAGTACTCGGCCTCGTCGACCTCACCGCGTTGCAGACAGGCCAGCACCAGCGACCAGCGGACGCCGATCGAGTCCGACCAGTCGCCCAACTCGCCGAGCGCGTCGAGCGCGGCCCGCAGATGCTCGTACGCCTCCGCGCCCCGCTCGGCCTGGAGACACAGTTCGCTGATCCGCCCGTGGCACACCACCCGCAGCGTCGGGTTGCCGACCGGCCCCAGCGCCTCGGCCATCCGGCGGGCGTACGCCAGCGCGCGCTCCGGCTCGTGCTCGGAGTCCCACAGATAGCTGGCGACGAACGCCGCGACGCCCGCGAGCAGCGGCTCGTCGCGGTCGCACAGCTCCCGCAGCCGCGCATACCGCGGCGGGCGCATGTCCGGGACGGCGCACAGCACGACCGACAGGGCGCGCAGCACCGTGTCCGGCGAGGCGGGCGGCAGCCGGCGCAGGGTGACCAACTGCCGTACGGCGTGCGGACCGTGGCCCATGAACAGGCTCGCCGTGCATGCCGCCGCCGCGCTGCGGGCCACCTCGACGTCCTCGGGTCCCGGCCGGAAACGGGACAGTGGCCCGCCGGTCTCGGCGGCCAGCGCGGTGAGCCGGGTGAAGTTGGTGTCGGTGGCCCACAGGGAGGCCAGCACGGCGGTCAGGGCCGCGGTGGTGGGCCCGTCGGACCGGGCCAGCGCGTACCGCAGCGCCAGCACCAGATTGTCCTGTTCGGCCCTGATACGGACCCACGAGGTCAGCGGGTCGTCGCCGAACAGCACATCATGGCGGGCCCGGCCGAAGTCCCGGGCCCAGCCGAGGAACCGGTCGGTGACCGTCTCCTCCTCGCCCGCCTCGGCCCGCCGCCCGGCACTGAACTCCCGCAGCGTCTCCAGCATGTGGAAACGCACCCCGGACGGGCCGTCACCCACCTTGATCAGGGACTGGTCGGCCAGCTGCTCCAGCAGGGCCAGGGTGTCCCCGGTCCCGTCGAGCAGCCGCTCCGCCGCGTCCTCGGTGAAGCCGCCGGGGAACACGGACAGCGCGCGCAGCGCCGCCCTGCCGTCGGGTTCCAGCAGGTTCCAGCTCCACTCGACCACGGCCCCGAGCGTGCGATGCCGCTCGGGGGCGTCGCGGGCGCCGCCGCGCAGCAGCGCGAACCGGTCCCGCAGCCGGTGCGCGATGTCGGCCACGGACAGCACCCGCACCCGGGCCGCGGCGAGTTCCACGGCCAGCGGCAGCCCGTCCAGCTGACGGCAGACCTCGGTGACCCGGTCGGCGGGCAGCTCCACCCCGGGCCTGGCCGCCCGCGCCCGCTGCTCGAAGAGCGCGACCGACGTCTCCAGGGACAGCTCGGGCAGCGCGTACACGGACTCCGAGGTCAGTCCGAGCGGGGCCCTGCTGGTGGCGAGGATCCGCAGCTCCCGCGACCGCGACACCAGCGCCTGCACGAGCGCGGCGGCGCCGCGCACCACGTGCTCGCAGTTGTCCAGCACCAGCAGTACGGGTCCGGTGCCCAGCGCGGCGGTGATGCTGGCCACCGGGTCGTTGCCGCCGCCGAACTGGCGGCCCTCCCCGGCGCCGACGGCCGAGGCCACCTCGGTGGCCACGTCGTCGTCGGCGGTGACACCGGCCAGCGCGACGAAGTGCACCACGGGCTGCTCGGCCGCCCGGCCGACCGCGTGGCCGAGCCGGGTCTTGCCGAGTCCGCCCGGCCCCACGACGGTGACGACCCGCGCCCGGCGCAGCAGTTCGGCCACCGCGGCGAGGTCGGCGTCCCGGCCGAGCAGCGGATTGGGTTCGTGCGGCACGCCGTGCCGGACGGGCGGCGCGTCCGCGTGCAGCAGCCGCTGGTAGAGGGACCGCAGGGCGGGCCCCGGATCGGTGCCCAGTTCCTCGCGCAGCCGGCGCCGGTAGGCGTCGTACCGGGTCAGGGCCGCGGCCCGGCCAGCGGTGACCGCCTCGCAGCGCAGCAGCTCCGCGAGCACTTCCTCGTCCCGGGGCCGCTCCCGGGCCAGCTCGGTCAGCGGCGCCGTCGCCTCCTGCGGGCGGTCGAGCCGGGCCAGCGCCAGCGCCCGGCAGCGGACCAGCGCACGGCGCGCCGGGATCCGGTCGGCGCGCAGGGCGGCCACCGGGTCGCGCAGCTCCTCGGCCGCCGCGGCGCCGGTGTTCCCGTCCCACAGCGCAAGGCCCGCCTCGGCCTGCCGCAGGGCGCCCTCGTGGTCCCCGGTCCGCGCCCGCTCGGCGCTCGCCGCCTCGTACCGCAGCAGTGCCGAGCTGTCGACCTGCGTCTCCTCCAGCGCGAGCCGGTAGCCCGTCGGGGTGCTCACGACCAGGTCGGCACCCAGCTGCGCGCGCAGCCGCGACACCAGGACCTGTACGGCCTTGCCGGGCCGCTCCGGCAACTCGTCCGGCCACAGCCCCTCCACGAGCCGGCCGGTGCTGCACCCGGTGCGCAGATCACGCGCGAGCAGCGCCAGCAGCCCGCGCAGCCGTGGCGCGGTGATCTCCCGCCCCCGCCAGAGCACCCCGGCCAGCAAAACCAACTCACCACTCACACGAGCACCCTAACCAGCCTCCTCCACTGTGCCGCCGGCCCTGAACCGCAGCCGTTCCGCCGAGCCGCAGCCCTGAGCGGAGCACTGAGCCGCGAGCGGCCCGGACCGCCCCCGGCTGTCCCCCGTGCGAGCTACGTGCGAGTGTCCACTGTGCGGTGACGATCTCGGGCCGCCCGATCCCTAGCGTTCGGGGCAGCCGCGGCGCACGGGCCGCGGACTGGGCGAAGGAGTGTTCAATGAGGCTGGTCTGGCAGCTCGTGGCCGTCGCGGCGGTCTCGTTCATCGGCGGGCAGGGCGTCACCGTGGCGCAGGAGAAGAGCCCGTGGCTCACGCTGGTCGTCGGCGTCCTGACCGCGGTGGTCGCGGTGCCCGTCTACCGCTGGGTGGTACGGCGCACCGAGCACCGCCCGGTCACGGAGGCGGCCCGCGCCGGTGCCGGGGCCGCGATCGCCCGGGGAGCGGTGATCGGGGTGCTGCTGTGCGGGGCCGTCCTCGCGAACCTCGCCTTCCTCGGCCACTACCGCGTGGACGGCCTCGGTTCGCCGGCCGGTGCCGTCGGCCTGTTCGGCTTCATGGCCGCCGCCGCGGTGACGGAGGAACTGCTCTACCGCGGCGTCCTGTTCCGCATCATCGAGGAACGCACCGGAACCTGGCTCGCGCTGACCCTGACCGGTGCGCTGTTCGGCCTGTCGCACCTGCTCAACCCGCACGCCGACCTGTGGGGTGCCGTCGCCGTCGCGATCGAGGCCGGCGGCATGCTCGGGGCCGCGTACATCGCCACCCGCAGCCTGTGGGTGCCGATCGGCCTGCACTTCGGCTGGAACTTCGCCGTCGGCGGCATCTTCAGCACCGAGGTCTCCGGCAACGGCACTCCGCAGGGACTGCTCGACGCCGCCACCTCCGGTCCGAAGCTGATCAGCGGCGGCGACTTCGGCCCGGAAGGCAGCCTGTACACCGTGGTGTTCGGCGTACTGATCACGATCGCGTTCCTGTGGCTGGCCCGCCGCCGCGGCCACCTGGTGCCCCGCCGCCGCACCGACCGGGCCGCCGCCACCGCTACACTCGCCCGGTGATCAGCCTCAGGCGACCCGCCCGGCCGCGCGGCGGGTTCGACATCACGGCCTGGTATCCGCTGTTCGGCCCGCTGCTGTTCGCCGCGTCACTGGTGCCGGCGTTCCACAGCCACGGCACCCAGCTCGGCGGCCTGCCACCCCGCCCCCTCGATGTGCTCGCCGTCCTGGCCATCGCCGCGGAATGCCTGCCCCTGGCGGTGTCCCGGCGGTGGCCGGTGGCCTGTCTGACGCTGGTGTCCGCGGGCTTCGCCGTGGATCAACTGCGCGGCTACCACTCGCTCGCGGGCACCGCGCTGCCCCTCGCACTGCTGGGCGTGGGCTCCCTCCTGGAACGGCACCGGCGCGCCACCGCGCTCGGCTTCTCGGCGGCATACGTGCCGCTGGCCGTCGCGCTGTACCGGCTCGGTTCGGGCGAACCGGTGGGCGAGTTCGTCATTTTCTATCTGGCGCTGGCCCTCGCCTGGGGCATCGGGGGCCGGCTGCGCTCGGCGCGGGCCGCGGAGGCCGAACGCCGCCGCCGCGTCGCGCAGGACACCCGGACCGCCGAACGCGCCCGTATCGCCCGCGAGTTGCACGACGTGGTCACCCACCATGTGACCGCGATGGTGGTACAGGCCGAGGCGGCACGCTATCTGACCGCCGCACCCGACCGCCTCGACCAGACCCTGACCGCCGTCACCGACACCGGCCGACGCGCCATCACCGACCTGCGCCACCTGCTCGACCTCCTCAACCCCGACCACGGCACCGGGGCCCGAACCCCGTCGGCGGGCCGGCTGCGCACCCTGGTGGACCAGACCCGCGAGGCGGGACAGCCGGTGGACTTCACCGAGGACGGGACCCCCGCCCAGGTGACCGGCAGCGCCGACCTCGTGGCCTACCGGGTGGTCCAGGAAGCACTCACCAACGCCCTCAAGTACGCGTACGGCAGCCACACCGCCGTACGGGTCCGGCACACCGAGAAGGAGATCACCGTGGAGGTCAGCACGGACGCGTCCGCCGCGCAGCCGGCCGCACCGGGCGGCAGCGGACGCGGCCTGGCCGGCCTGCGGGAACGCGTCGACGTCCTGGGCGGCGACTTCAGCGCAGGCCCGGAGGCGGGCGGCGGCTTCCTGGTACGGGCCCGCATACCCGCCCAGAACCCCTCATGACCGCCCCGATCCGCGTCCTGGTCTGCGACGACCAGATGCTCGTCCGCACCGGCCTGGTGACCATCATCGACGCACAGCCCGACCTGGAGGTCGCCGGGGAATGCGCCGACGGACGGACCGCGGTCGACCTCGCCGGCCGGCTCCGCCCGGACGTCGTCGTCATGGACATCCGCATGCCCGTGCTCGACGGCATCGAGGCCACCCGCCTGCTGGCCGGCGCCGGCGTCCCCCACCCCGCGAAGGTCCTCGTGGTCACCACGTTCAACCTGGACGAGTACGTCTACGAGGCGCTGCGCGCCGGCGCCAGCGGCTTCCTCCTCAAGGACGCGCCGCCCGCCCAACTCCTGCACGGCATCAGGACCGTCGCCACCGGGGCGGCCCTGCTCGACCCCGACGTCACCCGCCAGCTCGTGGGCCGCTACGCCGCCCGGATCCGACCCGCCGAGGGCGGCGGCACGAACGACAGCCCCCTGACCCCACGCGAACTCGAAGTGCTCCGGCTGATCGCCGACGGACTGTCCAACAGCGAGATCGCCGGGACCCTCCAGATCAGCCCGGAAACCGTGAAGACCTTCGTCTCCCGCATCCTCACCAAACTGGACCTGCGCGACCGAGTCCAAGCAGTCGTCTACGCCTACCGCCACGGCCTCGCCACCTGACCCACCCGGCGCGCCCACCCCAGTCCCTGACACGTGCCCCACCGCGCCCGCCGCCTGGGGGTCCTCGATGAGCTACAGCAACCGCTGGTGCTGGTGGCTTGACGTGGGCGTCGGCTTCCGGCGAACCGCCCGTCAAGTCCCATGCGTTGACGTTGGGCGAGGTGCGCTAGCGGTGGTGGGTGGTGGACTGGGTCGTGACGTGTTGGATGGCCTTGACGGCTATATCGGGGCGGTCGACGTGGATGTAGTGGCCGCTTCCCGCCGCGGTGCTGAGCCTGCTGTGGCGGGACAGGGCACGCCACTGGCGCTGCCCGTCGGACCACATCCGTTCCAGCGCGGGCCCGTATCCGGGAACCGAGTCGTACTGCCTGTCGTGCTTGACGATCTCCACGGGTATGTCCCCGGCGGAACGCACCTTCGCGTCGGTGATGACGAACTTCTCCGGATTCTCGCCCTTGTTCACCGCGAGGGTCTGCGCCCGCAGTTCCCCGGCCAGCCCGGTCGCCGATTCGGGAATCACCCTCGAAATGTCGGCGGTCAGGGCCGGTATCGTCGCGTCCAGCAACACCAGCCCCTTGACCCGGTCCTGATGGTCGGGTGCGTACCGGGCGGCGATCAGCCCGCCGAGCGAGTGGCCGGCCAGGACGACCGGACCGTCACCGGCGATCCGGTCGAGCACCGCGGTCAGGACCTTTCCGCTGCTCGCGGGGGTCTGGATGCCGTCGGGCCGGTCGCTGGCGCCTTCGCCGAGCCGGTCGTAGGAGCAGACCCTGTCCTTCTTGCCCAGGGTCTTTTGCAGGTCGGCCATGGTGTCCAGCCCGTCGCCGCCGCCGGCCATCAGGACGACGAGCGGCCTGCCGTCCGCCGGACGTCCGGAGCAGGAGACGTTCACCGAGTGGCCCGCGGCACGGATCTTCTTCGTCCCGGTGAACGGATCCCCTTGGGCTTCTCGCGCGGTCGTGGCGGACGCCGGCTGCGATTGCGTCCGGGCGACCTCCGCGCAGGCGACGATCCCCGCGCCGGCGACCGTACAGCACAGCGCCGCCATGGCGGTCGCCCTGATTGCGCGCATCATTGAGCCCTCCCGAAAGACAGTGAACCGAGAAACGACGTGGCTGACGGCGGCGGTGCGACACCTGCGCGGCACCGCATCCCGCACCGTGCCCCGCGCCGGGTTTCCCGGCCGGAGCGCGGCTGCCACCACCGAATCTATGGATCGGGCGGCCCGAATTCGTCACCCTGTGGCGGGTATCTGCGCGTAGCTCCCAGGAGGGACAGCCGCGCCGGGCCGGCCACGCCGGTTCAGCCGACCACCGCGGGGGCGCCCGCGCGGCCGACCCCCGCCGCCCCCGCCGTGGGGCGACCCGCCGGGCCGGGAGGGCGGGGCGTCGGCACGGGAACCCCCGGCGGGTGCGTCAGGAAGGCGGGCAGCCGAACCAGTGCACCGTGCCGTTACCGGAGGTATAGCCCAGGCATCTGACGGTTCTGCCGTGCAGGGTCTGCGTCCGGTCGACCTTTCCCTTCAGGTAGTCCATCTCGTGATGGGTCTGCACGAGCGTGTCGATCTCGATGGTGTACCAGCGGCGCTTCTCGTCCGGCAGGTCGCACCGGTGGCCGATCACGTCGGTGCTTGGCCCGCTGCTCCACATGATCCGTTCGGCGCGTTCGCAGTGCGCCCTGCCGCCTGCGCCGCCTGCGCCTGCGGTACCGGCGCCGGCGCCGAGCAGGGCCGCCGCTCCGGTGGTCACCGCCGCGGTGGTGCCGAGCAGGCGCTTGAGAGTGATGTTCATCGATCGTCCTCCATGGTGACGGTAGGGAGAGGAGAAGTCACCTGGAGTGATAGTCACACCGATCCGGGAGGCTCGGCTCGGCGGCCGGAGGCGCAGTCCGCCGACCCGGTGATGCCGGTGACGCCAATGCAGCACCGGACTGCCGCACGGCCTGGGCCTGACGGCGGGCACCGGCGAGGTTGTCACGGGCGGTCACCGTGTCGGGATGGGTGTCACCCAGTACCCGCTCGAAGCCGGCGACGGCGGACTCGTACAGCGGCATGGCCCGTGCCGGATCCCCCGTGTTCTCGTAGGCGATGGCGAGACTGGCGCGCGTGCGCAGGGTGTCGGGGTGGGCGGGGCCCAGCAGCCGTTCGCGCTGGGCGAGGGTGGCTTCGTACAGCGAAACGGCGCGCTCCGGCTCGCCCGCCGCCAGGTAGGCGCCGGCGAGGTTGTTACGGAAGGTCAGGGTGGTGCGGTGGGTCTCGCCCAGCACCCGTTCGGACTGCGCGAGGGCGGTCTCCGACAGTGCGATGGCGCGCGCCAGGTCGCCCGCCGCCCGGTAGGCGCGGGCGAGGTTGTGGCGGCTGGTCAGGGTGGCAGGGTGATCACCGCCCAGCACCTGTGCGCGCTGGGCGAGCGTGGTCTCGAACAGCGGCACGGCGCGCGCCAGGTCGCCCACCCTCATGAAGGCGAGCGCCAGATTGTTCCGGCTGGTCAGGGTGGCCGGGTGGGTGGCGCCCAGCAGCCGTTCGCGCTGCGCGAGTGCGGCCTCGAACAGCGGGACGGCACGCTCCGAATGGCCTGCCTCGCTGTAGGCGAGGGCCAGGTTGTTGCGGCTGCGCAGGGTTGCGGGGTCATCGTCGCCCAGTACCCGCTCGCGCTGGGCGAGCGTGGTCTCGAACAGCGGGATGGCCCGCCCGAGATCCCCCGCGTCCTGGTAGGCGCCGGCGAGGTTGTTGCGTCCGGTCAGCGTGTCGGGGTGGGTGTCGCCCAGCACCCGCTCGCGATGCGCGACGACGGCGGTGCGCAGGGGGACGGAGTCGGCGTTGCGGCCCTGTCGGTCAAGGTGGTGGGCCGCATCCTCGTACAGGTCGGCCAACCGGGGTGAGACCGGGCGGCCGGGCGGTGCGGACGCGGCCAGGGCGAAGACGTGGGGGAGGAGGCGTTCCAGGCGCGCGTCCCGCTCCGGCCCCACGACATCCGCGTCGGGCATGGCGTGGCACAGACCCTGCTCGGCCTCCTGCCGGCCCTCGACGGCGGTGCGGGATTCGACGGCGGTGCGGGATTCGGCGGTGGCCCGCAGGCGGAGCACGGTCTGCACCAGGCGGTGCACGGTGAGACCTTGGCGGTCGGCGGTGAAGGCGATCATGTTGTAGGCGTGCAGGACGCCCAGCGCGTCGCCCAGCGCGACCGGATCGGGGGCCACCGGAGCGAGAAGCGTCCGGGGGATGTCGTCGGGCGCCAGCCACGCCGTCGTACGGAGCAGCCGGACGGCCAGCGGGTCACGGCCTTCGACGGCGCTGAGCGTGTGGTTCCAGACGCGGGCGATCGTACGTTCCGGATCCGTGCCGTCCGCCGCCCGGTCGACGACCCGCCCCAACAACCGCCGGTACACGCCCAGTTCGATGCCGGTCTGGTGCAGATAGGCGCCCGCCTGCTCCAACGCCAGGGGCAGATGGCCGAGTTCCGCGGCCAGGTCCACGGCCTGGCGGCGCTGGTCCGCGGTCGGTGACCGCCCCGGCCCGAGGGCGAGGGCGCACAGCAGGTCCGCTGAGGCGTCCGGGGCGAGCAGGCCCAGGGCCATGGTCGGGGCGATGTCGTGCCAGCCCGTCGCTTTGCGGCTGGTCGCCAGATGATGGCCGTCGGGCAGCGACCCGAGGCAATGCCGCAGGTCCTTCGGGTCCTCCACGTTGTCGAAGACGAGCAGCCAGCCCGGATGCCATTGCAGCCAGAGGATCGCCCACGCCGCCCGTTCCGGCACGCCCACCGCCGCCGCCCACTGCGGACACAGCCGCAGCGCCAGGGCGGCCAGACCCGTGGTGATCTGTTCGGCGGACTCGGCGGTGATCCACCACACGAGCGTGTACTCGCTCCGGTACTCGTGGGCGTAGCGCAGCGCGAGGGAGCTCTTCCCGATCCCGCCGAGCCCGTGGATCGCCCGGGTCCCGGACGAGGACGGGGTCACCGCGGCCTCGCCCTCCCGGGTCAACAGCTCCCGCAGCCGCGCCAGTTCCCGGCCGCGGCCCATGAACACCCCGGACGCCGATCCGGGCAGATTCGCCGCCCCGGGCGGCGCGTTCACCTCCTGGGCCCAGCGCACCGCCTGTGGCGGAAGCATCACCACGCGGGCGCCGTCACCGCTGATCGCCACCTCGATGCCGCCGCCGGCCGCGACCGATCGCGGGCCGGACGCCCGCGGTCCGCCCGGCGGCGGATGGGGACCGCTCACGGCCCGAGCGTGGTGTTGTCACCGGTGACCGCGGTACCGATCGTCTGGGCCGCGATGGACCGCTCACCGGACGCCGTCACCGTCACCGGACCGCCGGCGGGCAACAACGCGGCGAGTTCGCGCAGCAGTTCGGCGTCCTCGCGTACCGTTCGCTTGATCTGCTGGCGCAGCGCGGCAGCCGCGTCGGCGTCCTCGGCGTCCTCGGCGGCGTCCTGTACGGCCGTCTCCAGCTCGGCGCGCCCCTGCTCGTCCCGGCGCCGCCACACCGCTCGCAGTATGCGCCGCCCCACGTTCGCCGTCGCCTCGACCGCGGCGTCCTCGGTCCGCGTCAACACCCCCGTGCCATAGGCACCGAGGGCCGCCGTCAGATACGGGCCCGCCTGCCCCATGAACTGAACGATCTCCGCGCTCATCCTCAACTCCTCGGCCGCGGACCGACTCGTACCGCAAACCCAGCGTAGGGAAACAACGTGCTCCGCAGCCCAACAACGGCCAGAAGCACGGCCCCGCCCCGAGCGAGTTACCCAAGTCCCCCAAGGGGCCGCTCTGGTGAGGGAAGCGAACCGTCAGGGGGTGCCGGTGCCGGCCCGGTCCACGGCGCTCGGGAAATGCCGCTGGACACGGTGGGCGTACACGGTCCGGGAACGGCCCCGTGTCGCCACCGCGACGCCCGTTCCGATACCCGCGATCACCAGTCCGATCCCGCCGAAGACCAGGGGCAGCAGCCACAGTGAGGCGAACCCGCTGATCCGCGCGTCCTCGGGGGAATCCGCGCGGTACAGCACCTCGACCCCGTCACCCTCCTCGTACGCAGGCGGGTTCGCACCCGTGTCGCTCCGGAACGTCCTGCGTATGCCGTCCGCCGACATGAACTCGACCACCGGGTACGCCACGGGCTCCTCGCGCACCCGCCTGGTGCGCGACACGCCGCCGCTGTCGCTCCGCTGCTCGTACCGCCAGTCCAGGCCCACCACCGTGCCCCGGGCGTGCTCCGCGGACGCCAGGAACGACACCGACATCCCCGTCAGGACCAGCCCGATGCCCAAGAACAGCGCCCCGAACGCGATGGCCCCCCACACGATCCACCGGCGGGCCCCCAGCCCGCCCGTCAGAACCTTCACGGCATCCCTCTCACCTGTACGGAGTGAGTACGGACGCTATCCCAGCCACCCCACCGCCCACGCCGTGCCCCATGCCCCGGCCCGGAACCCCGGCCCACCCCAACCGGCCGACAACGACGCCCCGTTGGGAAACGGCGTCACCGCAAGCACCGCCCCCGCTCCGTTCCCTTGCCGCGGGGCGGAGTGCGGAGGGGAGGTTCAGGAGACCGTGAAGTGCTGGACGGCGGAGTCGATGCTGCTGCCGGAGCCGTAGTGGCCGAGTGCGTACACCTGGAGATCGCAGGAACCGGTGCGGCTCGGGCGCCAGGTGATGGTGCCGGTCCCGCCGGCGATCCGCCAGATCGTCCGTCACCCCGGCGGCCCACGGCAACCCCTGTGCCCGCGTACGGGTTCGGCGCGGGTGCGCCCGGTCTCCGGCGGTCCGCCGCGCGCGAGGTCCGGGCACACGGCATGGAACGGGCCCGGACGAGGCATGTCGTCCGGGCCCGCGGGCGGCGGTGAAGGCCGGCTCAGAACAGCGCCTTGTACCCCTGCCAGCCGGTGCCGATCTTCGTACGGCCGCCGAAGGAGCCCTTGCCGTTGCCGTTGTTGCGCCACAGGACACCGGAGGTGTCACGGGAGACGATGTCGGCCCGGCCGTCACCGGTGATGTCGCCCACGCCCACGATCACGTTGTACGACGATCCCCAGTCGTTGAAGACCTTCACCCGGCTCTTGAACGTGCCGGTCGCGGTGCCGTCGTAGCGCCACAGCTCGTTCGACTTGTCCTGCGCGAGCAGGTCGCCGTAGCCGTCGCCGTTGAGGTCACCGGCGCCCACGATCTTCTTGTAACCCGTCCACTTGGACGCGATCTTCACCCTGGCCGAGAACCTGCCCGTGCTCGTCGCCTTGTAGAGGTAGACGTCACCGGTCGAGGACTGGCGGGCGATCAGATCGGCCCGGCCGTCACCGCTGATGTCCCCGGGCGAGGTCAGCACGTCGTACTGGTTCCAGCCCGTACCCAGCGAGGTGTACGCGGTGGACGGCGTCAGCGCCGCCCCGCACGCGGGCCGGTAGGCGCGCAGCGCGCCGCTGCTGAACCGGACGAGCACGTCGTTGCACCGGTCACCGCTCAGGTCGCCGAAGGGCACCGCCTTCACCGTCGTCGGCCATCCGGAGCCCGTGCGCTTCCCGGTGAACGTCCCCTTCCCCGTCCCGTACTGGTACGTCAGCCCGCCCGAGCCGTTCAGCGTCACCAGCTCGCCGAAGCCGTCAGAGCCGACGAAGTCGCGGCGGGCCGCGGCGGCCCCGGTGACCTTGACCGTGCCCGTCTTCGTCAGCGCGGCGCCCCGCCCGTCCGCGGGGGTGACGGTCAGCGTCCAGGTGTAGGCGCCGTTGGGCACCAGCCGGCCGGAGCCGTCCTTGCCGTTCCACGCCGCGGCCACCACACCGCGTGCCAGCCCGCCGGAGAGCGTGCGCACGGTCGTACCGGCCTTGCCGGCGATCACCAGCTTCCAGGAGGCCGCGGACTTGTTCAGCCACCACTTCGGGCTCCACTGCGCGGCGCCGCCCTTGACGTCCACCGAGGCGGCGACGGTCGCGTCCCGCTGGACGAGCGCGGAGACGGGGACGCCGCTCGGGGTCAGCCGGACGGTGTTGTCGGAGCGGAGCTGGGCGATCACGCCGGTGTACGGGTCGACGTCCCAGGCGTTCCCCTCGAACGTACCGGCGGTGTGCGACACGGGCGTTCCGCTGCGGACGTCGATCACCTTCAGCTGCCCGGCCTCGGCCGTCGCGACGAAGCCGTCGCCGAGCTGCGCCTGTTCCCAGTCGGAGCCGGAGACGAGGGTCAGGTTCCGCTTGGTGACGGTGTCGTAGACGCCCAGGCCCTCGGAGCCGAGCACGCAGTTCCACAGCAGCCACCGGCCGACCGCCTGGAAGTCGTTCAGCAGACAGCCGCGTCCGAACCACACCGGTTCGCCCCGCCGCCCGGTCAGCAGGTCGACGGGGACCACGGTGTCGTTGCCGGACGCCACCCACAGGGTGGTGCCCCACAGTGCCCGCACGCCCTCCGTCGTCGTGAACACCGTACGCCCGGAGTCGAGGTCGACGACCCGGGTCTCCGCCGTTCCGTCGCCGGCCCACGGCCTGGTCAGGGCGGCGAAACGGCCACTGGCCGCGGTCGCGGACTGGTAGACGCGGGAGCTGTCGATCCGGGTGCCGGGCAGCGACTGGGTGGGCCCGAGGAGGTAGGGCTGCTGGGCGGTGCTCGTGCCGTAACCCGAGATGACCGTCCGGCCGTCACCGGTGTCCAGGAGGCGCGGGCGGCCCGGTGCGTAGTTCTCCGGCGCGATGCGGCCCCGGGTGGTGCGTGCCCCCACCGCGGGGATGCCGGCCGCGCCGGTCTCACGGGTGTGGAGATACGTCCACTCCCCCTCTGGGTCCTGCTCCACGGTGGTCAACCGCCCCTGGGTGAGGGTCAGTTGGGAGACACTGTGAACGGTCGGCCGGGGATAGGCGTCCGCGACCCTGCGCACGGTGACCCCGCCGCCCTCGGCCGGCTCGACGAGCGAGACACCCCATTGGCCGGTGCCGGCGCCGCCCGGCACCAGGAGCCCGCCGTCCGGGGTCGGCACGGCCTGCCGGGACGTCCTGGCCAGCAGCGTCCGCGGCGCGGAGCCGTCGAGGGGCACGGCGTCGACCCGCCAGACCGGGAGGTTGGTGTCGTAGCGGCCCAGGGAGGAGTCGTACCGCGACACGATGACGCTGTCACCGACCAGGCCCAGCACCTGCCCGACGTCGGCGAGCGGCATGGTCCGCGGGGCGGCGGTCAGGTCCTTGCGGGAGGCGATGTGCACCGTGCCGTCGTGCCACCACACCAGGTGGGTGGGGCTGAGCGCGACAAGGTAGTGCCACGCCTGCACGGCGTACGGCAGCGTCGTCAGGCGCCCCTGCTCGACATCGAGCCAGCCGGTGAAGTCGTCGTCGCCCTTGGAGTACCGCACGACCTGTCCGTGCGCGTCACCCTGCGACGAGGGCGACCACAGCCGGACGCCGGAGGGGACGCCCTCCACCGTGCGGTCGGCGACGGACCCGTCGTCCCGGACGTCCAGCAGATGCCACACGGAGTCGGTGCCCGGGGTTCCCGCGGTCGTGACGACCGTCGACCCGAGGGTGCTGAAGTACCGCTGCCCGTCCGGGAGCGCCACCGTGCTGACCTTGCCGGACGACATGTCCCGCAGGGTCACGGTCCTCGCGGAGCCGTCGTGGCGGGCGACGACGTCCGAGCCCGCGCCGGTACTGGTGACCTCGGTCCCGGCCGTCGCGGACGCGTCGACGACCGTGTCGACGCCGTCGTACGTCGTCCACAACTGGCCGCGCCCGCTCTCGTAGCGGAGGAACCCCGAGGGGCCCGCGCTCAGCAGACTCGTCTGCGGCAGCAGGGCCGGGGTGGCCGGCACGGTCACCTCGGCGGTGGCCGTCTCACCGTGCGCGCTGCCGACCGTCAGCGAGCCGAGGCCGAGGGCCAGAGCGAAGGCAACGGCGGCGGTGGCGCCACGTACGAGCGCACGTCTCCCCATGCAGGACCTCTCCGGGAACGGTGGGCGAAGGCCGGGAGAGCTCGTGCGTACGCCGACCGGACCGCACACCATGGGCACGCGGCACATACGACGTTCAGACATCCCCCCAGGCAAGTGGCCGGATCGTAGCAGTTGCCCTGTCCATGACCGGGGAGGTGGTGACCGGCTTGTGCCGGAGAGCGGAGCGGCGAGGTTGCGGCGCTCGTCCCCGGCCCCAAGCATGGCATCAGGGGAGCAGCGGCAGAGCACATCGCACCGCACGCCCCGGGAGGACCTGACAGCCATGACGTTTCCCGTGCCCCGGTGCGCCGGCCGTCGCCGGACAAGGCGCACTCGACAGGCATGTGCGCGACCGGCATGACCGACGACGACAGGCCGCTGCGCTGTCTGGTCACCGGCGCCACCGGTTACCTGGGCGGCAGGCTGGTGCCGGAGCTGCTGGCCGCCGGGCATCGCGTGCGCTGCCTGGCCCGCTCACCCGGCAGGCTGCGGGACCATCCGTGGGCCGGGCGGGCACAGATCGTGCGCGGGGACGTGACGGACGAGGGCTCCGTGCGCGCGGCCATGGAGGGCATGGACGTCGCGTACTACCTGGTGCACGCGCTGGGCACCGGCCGGGACTTCGAGGAGACCGACCGGCGCGCGGCCAGGATCTTCGGTGAGCAGGCGCGCGCCGCCGGAATCCGCCGGATCGTCTACCTCGGCGGTCTGAGCCCTTCGGGAGTACCCGACCACGCGCTCTCACCCCATCTGCGGTCCCGCGCCGAGGTGGGCCGCATCCTCCTGGCCTCGGGCGTGCCGACCGCCGTACTGCGGGCAGCCGTGATCATCGGTTCGGGTTCGGCCTCGTTCGAGATGCTGCGACATCTGACCGAGCGGCTGCCCGTGATGGTCACCCCCAGCTGGGTACGCACCCGTATCCAGCCGATCGCCGTCCGCGACGTGCTGCGCTACCTCGTGGGATGCGCGAGGCTGCCGTACGACGTGAGCCGCGCCTTCGACATCGGCGGACCGGACATCGTCACGTACGAGGAGATGATGCGGCGCTACGCCGTCGTCGCCGGTCTGCCGAAACGCGTCATCGTGCCCGTTCCGCTGCTCACCCCCCGACTGTCCAGCCTCTGGGTCGGTCTGGTCACCCCGGTGCCGGGCGCTCTCGCGCGCCCGCTGGTCGAGTCGCTGAAACACGAGGTGGTCTGCGCCGAGCGGGACATCGTCCGCCACGTGCCGGACCCCGCGAAGGGACCGGTCACCCTCGACCAGGCGATCCGGCTGGCCCTGCGGCGCGTACAGGACGCGGACGTCGCCACCAGGTGGTCCTCCGCCTCGGCTCCCCGCGCCCCCAGCGACCCGCTGCCCACCGACCCCGACTGGGCGGGCGGGAGTCTCTACACGGATCACCGCGAGCGCACGGTCGCGGCGTCGCCGCAGGTGCTGTGGCGGGCGGTGGAGGCCATCGGCGGCGAGAACGGTTGGTACTCCTCGCCGCGGGCCCGGCCCCCGCGTGGCGGGCTGGTCACCCTGGTGGGCGGTGTCGGCCCGCGCCGGGGCCGCCGGGACGCGACCCGGCTGCGGGCCGGCGACAGCCTGGACTTGTGGCGAGTGGAGGAGATCGAGCCGGGCCGGTTGCTCCGGTTGCGCGCGAAGACGCGGTTGCCGGGCCTGGCCTGGCTGGAGATGGCCGTCGACAGGGATCCACAGGGGCGCACGGTGTACCGGCAGCGGGCCCTGTTCCATCCGCACGGCCTGGCCGGATACGCCTACTGGTGGGGCCTGGCCCCCTTCCACGCCGCGGTCTTCGGCCGCATGGCCCGCACCGTCGCCGCCGTGGCGGAATCCGCCGGCGCTGAACCGGCCCGTACGCACTGAGGGGGCTCAAGGAGCTGTGCGCGTCTCGGTCGCCCTGTTCACCGCCGACCTGCGGGTGCACGACAACCCGGTCCTCCAGGCCGCCCTGCGGGACGCGGAACGTGTCGTCCCGCTCTTCGTCGTCGACAGCGGCATCCGCCGCACCGGCTTCGCCGGACCCAACCGCGTGGCGTTCCTCGCCGGCAGCCTGGCCGACCTCGACGCGGCCCTGCGGGGCCGGGGCGGCAGGCTGGTGGTGCGCGTCGGCGACGTGGTCGAGGAGACCTGCCGGGTGGCGGCGGAGACCGGGGCGGCCGTGGTGCACATCGCGGGCGGGGTGAGCCGGTACGCGGCGCGGCGTGAGGACCGGCTGCGTGCCGAGCTGGCCGGCGACCGACGCGAACTACGCGTTCACGACGCCTCGTTGACGGTCGTACCGCCGGGGGCACTGACACCGGAGGGCAAGGGCCACTTCGCCGTCTTCACCCCGTACTTCCGCCGATGGGAGCGCTTCCCGGTGCGCGGCGTCCTGCCGGCCCCGGACGCCGTACGGCTGCCGGACGTGCGCTCGGCCGGCCTTCCTCGCGCACAGTCGCTCGCACCCGGCTCCACGTCGCCCGGCCTGCCCGCCGGCGGGGAATCCGAGGCCCGCCGCAGGCTGCGGTCATGGCTGGCGGGCCCGCTGTCCGCATACGCCGACCGGCACGACGACCTGGCCGCCGACGCGACCTCCCGGCTCTCCCCCTACCTGCACTTCGGCTGCCTCTCACCCACCGAACTGCTGCACCGGGCCCGCGCCCAGGACGACCCCGGTGCACACGCCTTCGTCCGCCAGCTCGCCTGGCGGGACTTCCACCACCAGGTCCTGGCGGCCCGCCCCGACGCCGCCGACCACGACTACCGGCCCCGGCACGACCGCCGGCGCCGCGCCACGAAGGAGTTCGAAGCCTGGCAGGACGGCCGCACGGGCTACCCCGTCGTCGACGCCGCCCTGCGACAGCTTCGCCACGAGGGCTGGATGCCGGGCCGGGCCCGCCTGCTCGCGGCGAGCTTTCTCACCAAGACGCTGTACGTGGACTGGCGGGTGGGGGCCCGCCACTTCCTGGACCTCCTTGTCGACGGCGATGTGGCGAACAACCAGCTCAACTGGCAATGGGCCGCCGGAACCGGCACGGACACCCGCCCGAACCGGCTCCTCAACCCACTCGTCCAGGCACACCGGTACGACCCCCGCGGGGAGTACGTACGCCGCTGGCTCCCCGAGCTGAGCCACCTCGACGCCACCGCGGTCCACGGCGTCCCCCTCCTCGACGCGACCACCCGTGCGGGCCTGGACTACCCCGCCCCGATCGTGGACCTCGCCGAGGCCGCCGCCCGCTTCAGGAAGGGCACCTCCTTTCGGCCCGGTCCGGGGTAGCTGTGCGCACGCTGGACGACGGCAGCGTTGATCCAGACCCACGTCTTTGACTTGAGCCCTCTTCAGGGAGCGGGCGACGAGAATCGATGGCTTCAGGCCCGGGCCACCGCGACGATGCGAGCCGCACCATGCGCAAGCCACTGCAGGCCGCTGTGGATCTGTTTACGCACCAGGGGCAGATCGAGCGGGACAACGGGATGAGCTGATCGCCCACTTCGACAAGATGCCCGGTCGGGCTGACCCCGAGGGCGCCTCGCTGGGCGAGGGCGGCGTCTATGTGGCAGCAGCGGACCGGCGGCTTTCCGGGCCGTGCTCTCCTTCGGCCGCGGGACGGGGGTTCCGGGTACGGCCCGCGCCTGCGTGTTCAGGCGGAGCCGGAACCGCCCGCCGATTCGCTGGCGGCGCGGCGGTACTCGGCGTTGATGCGCTGCGCTTCCTCAAGCTGGTCCTCCAGGATGACGATGCGGCACGCGGCCTCGATCGGGGTCCCCTTGTCGACGAGTTCGCGGGCGCGCGCGGCGACCCGCAGCTGGTAGCGGGAGTACCGGCGATGTCCTCCCTCCGAGCGGAGCGGAGTGATCAGACGAGCCTCACCGATGGCCCGGAGGAAGGCCGGAGTGGTGCCGAGCATTTCGGCTGCCCTGCCCATCGTGTACGCGGGGTAGTCGTCGTCGTCCAGACGATCATTCAGAGGGTTGTCCGATGTCATGTCACCTCGCTGTGCAACGCGTCGAGGGGCCCCGGTGCCGTACGGCACCAGGGCCCCGAAGGGAATTCAACACCATCTGTCGGCCGTACTGCTGTGCCGACCTTCTGTTTCCGCTACCCGGCCCGGCAGGCCGGAGCGGGGGATCGCAACTGCGTGACCGGGGACCACCATCCATTCCGGGGTCTTGCGGTTACCCGGCCGCGTGCTTCTCGGGCCGGGCGATCCTGATGGCGTCTGCTCCTCCGTTCCTCTCGGGTCCAAGCACTGCATGAACAGGTACCGCTGGTGGCAGCTCCTCGACGTGCGAGCCGCCCAGTGCGGCTGTCAGTCCCGTCACCGTTCTGGGAACACTGTGGCTTCGAGGCTCGACAGCCGCACTGACCTGCGTACTTCGTATTCAGCCACCCGCCAGTTCGTGTCTGGCGGGTCTCCTTCGACCGTGTCTACGGGAAGAGCGTACCCACGGAACGTGCGAAAGTCTACTCTGGCAAAAGTAGGTTTCACTCTTCCGGTGGAGGAAGAAGCCTGCCGTGATCGGCCCTCACCGAGTGGCCGTGATCGGACCTCGCCGAGTGCCGGAAGCCGCCTCCTGCCGCCCGCGCACACCGCTTCAGCCCTGCGGGCGGTCCGGGTACGGGTGGGCCGCATAAGCTCTGCTCATGTCGAACCCTGATGAGCTGCTCGTCGCCATCTCCGCCGCGGTGGAGTCCGAGCGAAGCAATCAGATGTCGCTGACCGTGGTCGTCGGCGGCGCCGTCATCACCGGCCGGCTGGCACCCGAGGCCGTGTGGAGGGAGCGGGTGGCGGAGGTCCTGAAGGGCTCGGACCGTCTCGGCCCGTTCTCGGACGTCTTCACCCGCGGCCCGCGAGGGAACCGGCCCGGTCGCGGCGAGGCGCCCACGCATCTGCACTTTCATCTCGCCCGGATCCTGCAGGGAAGCCTCGGCATCCCGGAGACGGGCGGCATGTACCGAGTCGCCATCAAGGACGTCAGCGCATGGACCGTAGGCGATCTCAGCTACGTCGACCGGTGAGACGCCGTCGCCGCCGGGTGGCCCGGCCGGCCGTTGACGAGCGGAGGGCGACGCAGCGGTGGGGGGCCCCCCCACCCACCCCCCCCCCCCCCCCCCCC
>NZ_BAAJXA010000047.1:0-71874 GCF_057537855.1 Streptomyces diversicolor | reverse complement strand
AGCTCTTGACCGGTCAGACCGGCCACTCATTTCCTGAGTAATCGGGAGGGGCTTCTCGGAATGTCACTCCACGAGAAGCGGATAAATTCTAGCGGGCACCACAGAGCATGTCCAGCTCTGGGCAACTGTTTGAATCTACCTCCCCACTCGACCCGTGTCAACGGGTCCCCGGGGGCGAAGAGAAGACTAGCAGGTCACCGGCGGTGCGCGCACATCAAGCGGCCATCGGAGCGGTCGCGCTGCGTTCAGAGGTCTCCAGGTCGCCCATGTCACCGGTTCTGGCCGCGCGGCCGCCCAGGACGAAGACGTAGGCGAGGAAGGCCAGCTCAGCGGCGATTCCGATGCCGATGCGGGCCCAGGTGGGCAGGCCCGACGGGGTGACGAAGCCTTCGATGGCTCCGGAGAGGAAGAGGACGAGGGCCAGCCCGATCGCCATGCCGATGGCGGCCCGGCCCTCCTCGGCGAGGGCCGTACGGCGGGTGCGTGGACCGGGGTCGATGACGGTCCAGCCCAGGCGCAGGCCCGTCCCGGCGGCGACGAAGACAGCGGTCAGTTCCAGCAGGCCGTGCGGGAGGACCAGGCCGAGGAAGGTGTCGAGCCGGCCGGCCGACGACATCAGGCCGAAGCCGACGCCCAGGTTGAGCATGTTCTGGAAGAGGATCCAGAGGACCGGGAGGCCCAGGAAGACGCCCAGGACGAGACAGAGCGCGGCGGCCTGGGCGTTGTTCGTCCAGACCTGGGCCGCGAACGAGGCGGCGGGATGGCTGGAGTAGTACGTCTCGTATTCGCCGCCCGGGCGGGTCAGCTCGCGCAGCTGGCTGGGGGCGGCTATCGACGACTGCACCTCCGGGTGCGTACCGATCCACCAGCCCAGGAGGACCGCGACCGCCGTGGACAGCAGTGCGGTCGGTACCCACCACCGGCGCGAGCGGTACACCGCGGCCGGAAAGCCCTGGCCCAGAAAGCGGGTCACGTCGCGCCAGGAGGCACGGCGCGTGCCTGTGACGGCGCTACGCGCGCGTGCCACCAGCTGGCTGAGCCGACCGGTCAGCTGGGGGTCGGGGGCACTGGACTGGATCAGCGAGAGATGGGTGGCGGTGCGCTGGTACAGGGCGACGAGTTCGTCCGCTTCGGCGCCGTTGAGACGGCGCCGTCGGCGCAGCAGGGCGTCGAGGCGGTCCCACTCGGCTCGGTGGGCGGAGACGAAGACGTCCAAGTCCATCGGTAGTGCCTGCTCCTCGGCCGGTCGTCGGCTGGTCGTCGGCCGTTGGTCGACCGCTCATTGCTGCTGTCAGCTTGTCCTACTGGCGCACGATGCGCCCTCAGCTTGGCAGACTTGCGGTTCTCGGGGCGGACCAGGGGAAGGACGACGGGTGTGAGTGAGCTGGTGACGGGCGAGGCGGTGGCGCTCGAACTACGCCCCGCCAAGCTGCCGAGCAGGGCACTGGCGGTGTTGCTCGACCTGACCGTGGCCATGCTCGTCTATATCGCCGTGGCCACGGTGCTGGTGGCGTCGACGGCGTCCCTGGACGACGCGGCACAGATGGCGCTGTCGATCGCGTCGTTCCTGCTGGTACTGGTGGGCGGGCCGATCGCCGTGGAGACGCTCAGCCATGGGCGCTCGCTGGGGAAGATGGCGTGCGGGCTGCGGGTGGTACGGGACGACGGCGGGCCGATCCGGTTCCGGCATGCGCTGATGCGCGGGGCGCTCGGTGTCGTGGAGATCCTGGTGACGTTCGGGGTGGTCGCGTGTATCGCCTCGCTGGTGTCGGCGCGAGGGCGGCGGCTCGGGGATGTCTTCGCGGGCACGCTGGTCGTGCGAGAGCGGGTGCCGGTCGGGCAGGCCCGTTTCGTGCCGCCTCCGCCGCCGTGGCTGGCGGGGCGTTTCTCGGCGCTCGACCTGTCCGCGGTGCCGGACGGTCTGTGGCTCGCGGTCCGTCAGTACCTGACGCGGATGCAGCAGCTCGACCCCCAGGTGTCGTGGGCGATGGCGGAGCGGCTGGCGGCCGACCTGGCGGCGCGCACGGGGGCCCCGGCACCGCAGGGTGTTCCGCCGGCCGCGTATCTGGCGGCGGTCGTGCAGGAACGTCAGGCGCGTGAGGCACGGAAGGCCTTCGGCGGCGGACCGGCCGTCGCGGGGACGTCCGCCGGTGGGGCGGCCTTCGGCGGTGTGCCCGATGCCGGTGGGGCGCCGTCCGGTTTTCCCGCGGCGGGCGGGGCGCCGGGCGGTCATGTCGCTCCGGTGGCGCAGCCGCCCGCGCCGGGCGCGTATACCCAGCCGCCGTCTTCGCCGCCGGTGGGGTACCCCGCGCAGGACGGTACGCGGGCTCCGGCGCCCGTCGCGCCGCCTGTGCCGCCGGCTGCGGGCGCGGCTCCGGCCGAGCGTCCGGCCACCGGCTTCGTGCCGCCTGCGTAGGCGGGTGACCCGGGTCAGCGGAAGGCCGACGGGGGTGATTCGAGGTCTTCCAGTTCGACGCCGGGTGCGGCAAGCACCACGTCGCCGGCGATGTGGACGGTGTGCCGTTCACCCGTGTCCAGGGCCGTGACCTGGTATTCGTCCACGGTCAGGGGGCCGTTGTCAGTGGCGTGTGCTTCGCTGTTCACCAAGGCCCAGGACTGGTCCACGGTGCGTGGGGCGAGGACCGGGTCCGTGAAGGCCACGAGGCGTACGCGGGTCGCGGAGGCGGAAGGGGTGAGGCGCAGAAGACGGGCGGTGGCGATGAGGAAGGCGGGGGAGGTGCCGGTGAAGGCGTGGGCGCGCACATTGCCTTCGGTCGCATGGGAGCCGGTGGGGTCGGTGCGGACCCAGGTGACGCCGTCGAGGGCGGCGCCGCGCACCTGCCAGCCAGCCGCGTGGAGTTCGAGGCGGATGGGGCGGCCGAGGTCGTCGATGGCGAGGTCGACGGAGCCGCTGGGTTCGCCCGAAGGGGTGGTCAGCCGGGAGACATAGCGCCAGCCGGAGGGGCCGGGGGCGCACTGGAAGTGCTCGTGTGCGAAGGGGGTGCGATCGTGCGGATCGAGGAGCGAATAGCGGCCGCGGGGCATGGGGGTCCTGGGGCTTGACGGGCTGGTGGTCCGGTCGGCTCGACGGACCGTCCCGGCCGGTGTGACGGCCGGTCGGACCAAAGGGGCAGGCCCCCGGCACGGGGGTGCGGGGGCCTGCCTCGGAGGGGCCGGCGCCGGAGGTGTGCGTCCGTGGCGGGACGCACACTCCCCGGGGATTCGCCTGTGGGGCGGTGCTCAGTAGCGGTAGTGGTCCGGCTTGTACGGGCCTTCGACCTTCACGCCGATGTACGCGGCCTGCTCGGGGCGCAGCGTGGTCAGCTTCACGCCGAGCGCGTCCAGGTGGAGGCGGGCGACCCGCTCGTCGAGGTGCTTGGGCAGCGTGTAGACGCCGGTCGGGTACTCGTCGGGCTTGGTGAACAGCTCGATCTGGGCCAGGGTCTGGTCCGCGAAGGAGTTGGACATCACGAACGACGGGTGACCGGTGGCGTTGCCCAGGTTCAGCAGGCGGCCCTCGGACAGCACGATGATCTTCTTGCCGTCCGGGAAGGTCCAGGTGTGGACCTGGGGCTTGACCTCGTCCTTGACGATGCCGGGGACCTTGGCGAGACCGGCCATGTCGATCTCGTTGTCGAAGTGGCCGATGTTGCCGACGATCGCCTGGTGCTTCATCTTGGCCATGTCCGAGGCCATGATGATGTCCTTGTTGCCGGTCGTGGTGATGAAGATGTCGGCCTTGTCGATGACCTCGTCCAGGGTCGTGACCTGGTAGCCGTCCATGGCCGCCTGGAGCGCGCAGATCGGGTCGATCTCGGTGATGATGACGCGGGCGCCCTGTCCGCGCAGGGATTCCGCGCAGCCCTTGCCCACGTCGCCGTAGCCGCAGACGACCGCGGTCTTGCCGCCGATCAGGACGTCGGTGGCGCGGTTGATGCCGTCGACCAGGGAGTGGCGGCAGCCGTACTTGTTGTCGAACTTCGACTTGGTGACGGCGTCGTTGACGTTGATCGCCGGGAAGAGGAGGACGCCGTCGCGCTGCATCTCGTACAGGCGGTGGACGCCGGTGGTGGTCTCCTCGGTGACACCGCGGATCTCGGAGGCCAGCTGGGTCCATTTCTGCGGGCTCTCGCCGAGGGTGCGGTGGAGCAGCTGGAGGATGACGCGGTGTTCGTCGGACTCGGCGGTCTCCAGGCCGGGGACCTTGCCGTCCTTCTCGTACTCGACGCCCTTGTGGACGAGGAGGGTGGCGTCACCGCCGTCGTCCAGGATCATGTTGGGGCCGCCGGTGGGGCTGTCCGGCCAGGTCAGCGCCTGCTCGGTGCACCACCAGTACTCCTCCAGGGTCTCGCCCTTCCAGGCGAAGACCGGGATGCCCTGGGGGTTGTCGGGGGTGCCGTTCGGGCCGACGGCGATGGCGGCGGCCGCGTGGTCCTGGGTGGAGAAGATGTTGCAGGAGGCCCAGCGGACGCGGGCGCCGAGGGCGACCAGGGTCTCGATGAGGACGGCGGTCTGCACGGTCATGTGCAGGGAGCCGGTGACGCGGGCGCCGGCGAGGGGCTGCGCCTCGGCGTACTCCTTGCGGATCGCCATGAGGCCCGGCATCTCGTGCTCGGCGAGGGTGATCTCCTTGCGGCCGAACTCGGCCAGGGAGAGGTCGGCGACCTTGAAGTCCTGTCGGTTGTCGACAGTTGTCATTGCGAGCTGCTCCTCGGGGGTTGGGTCGAGGTGGGTACGGCTGGTCTGCGCGGCGGCGGACACAGGGGTGCCCGAAAGGGGGACACAGGCATGCCCACGTACGCGCAGCGCAGTCCGTCGGAGGCCCTCTCTCCCTCGGTCGGCCCGTACCGGGGCCGCCCGACCGCCATCAGCAGCGACGTCTGGCTCCGTCCCAAGCTACACCGGAGGGCGGGGCCGTCCCCAGTCGGTCTGCGAACACTTCACGCCTTTCCCGGGGCGTCCGGGGACGGCGGCGCCGGGGGCGGGGCCGGGGGTCAGTGCTCGGCCGCGTGTGGGGTGGGGCCGCCGGGGGCGGCTTCCGGGTCGGGGCCGCGGGTGGCTTCGGCCTCGCTGTAGATGTCCGGTTCCAGGTAGATGACCCGGGCGATGGGGACGGCGGCGCGGATGCGGGCCTCGGCGGCGTCGATGGCGTCGGCGACCTCGGTGGCCGTGTCGTCGTGCTGGACCGCGATCTTGGCGGCGACCAGCAGTTCCTCGGGGCCGAGGTGGAGGGTCCGCATGTGGATGACGCCGGTGACGGTGTCGCCGTCGGTGATCGCGGCCTCGATCTTCTTGACGTCCTCGACGCCGGCGGCCTCGCCGAGGAGCAGCGACTTGGTCTCGGCGGCGAGGACGAGGGCGATGAGGACGAGCAGGACACCGATGCACAGTGTGCCGATGCCGTCCCAGATGCCGTCGCCGGTGAGCAGGGCCAGGCCGACGCCGCCGAGGGCGAGGACCAGGCCGATCAGGGCGCCGAAGTCCTCCAGGAGGACCACCGGCAGCTCGGGGGCCTTGGCCCGGCGGATGAACTGCGGCCAGGAGAGCTTGCCGCGCTGCTCGTTGGACTCCTTGATGGCCGTGCGGAAGGAGAAGCCCTCGGCGATGATCGCGAAGACGAGGACGCCCACCGGCCAGTACCAGTGCTCCAGCTCATGCGGGTGGCGGATCTTCTCGTAGCCCTCGTAGACGGCGAACATGCCGCCGATCGAGAAGAGGACGATCGAGACGAGGAAGGCGTAGATGTAGCGCTCGCGGCCGTAACCGAAGGGGTGCTGCGGGGTCGCCTCGCGCTGGGCCTTCTTGCCGCCGATGAGCAGCAGGAACTGATTGCCGGAGTCGGCGAGGGAGTGCACACCCTCGGCGAGCATCGACGACGAGCCGCTGAACGCGAACGCCACGAACTTCGCTACCGCGATCGCGAGGTTGGCGCCGAGTGCCGCCACGATCGCCTTGGTGCCGCCTGACGCGCTCATGTGTCCGCGTTGTCCCTTCGCCTACGTACGTCTACGCCGTCCAGGCCGGTGCCGGTCGTCTTTGCCCGTCCTTTGCCGGTGGGCCATTCTTGCAGCCCCGCCGGGTGGTGGTGCGGGAGGTGTCCACAACCTCGGTCGGATCGTCGGACAAGTCCGGTCAGAGCCGTACGGTGGCCCGGAAGAGGGTGCCGGTTCCGGATGTCTCCGCTTTCTCGGCCGCCGGTACGAACACGGACTGTCCGGGGGTCAGCTCGTGCTCGCCCGCCCGTACGGAGCCGGCCGTGCACAGCAGGATCTGCGGGGTCGGCAGGGTGAGGTCGTGGGTGGTGCCGCCGGCCGGCAGGACGTACCGGGAGAGCCGGAACTCGTCGATCGGGGTCTCGTAGACCTCCTCGCCGTCCGGGGACGCCTCCGGGCGGAGCACGCCCGCATCGCCCGGCTCGAAGCGGACGATGCGCAGGAGCTCCGGGACGTCGACGTGCTTGGGGGTGAGGCCGCAGCGCAGCACGTTGTCGGAGTTGGCCATGATCTCGACACCGAGGCCGCTCAGATAGGCGTGCGGGATGCCGGCGCCGAGGAACAGGGCCTCGCCGGGCTGGAGGCGGACGTGGTTGAGGAGCATGGCCGCGATGACGCCGGGGTCGCCCGGGTAGTGGTGGGCGATGCCCGCGTAGGGCGCGTACTCGCCGCCGAGCCGGGCGCAGGCGCCGGCGGCCTGGGCGACGGTGTGGGCCATCTCGTCGCGATCGGCGGTGAGGATCGCGGTAAGGACCTCGCGCAGCGCCGCGTCCTTGGGGCGGGCGTGCAGCAGGTCGACGTACGGCTTGAGGGAGTCGACGCCGAGGCCGTCGAGCAGGCCGGCGGCGCGCAGCGGGTCGCGGAAGCCGCACAGGCCGTCGAACTCGGTGAGCGCGCAGATCAGTTCGGGCTTGTGGTTGGCGTCCCGGTAGTTGCGGTGCGGGGCGTCCACCGGGATGCCGCGCCGCTCCTCGTCCGCGTAGCCCTGCCGGGCCTGTTCCAGGTCGGGGTGGACCTGGAGGGAGAGCGGGGCGCCGGCCGCGAGGATCTTCAGCAGGAACGGCAGGTGCGGGCCGAACTTGGCGACCGCCTCCGGTCCCAGCTCCCGCTTCGGGTCCGCGTCGATGACGTCGACGAGCGCGCCGCGCGTGGTGCGCGAGGGCGCGCCGGGGTGGGCGCCCATCCACATCTCCGCCTGTGGTTCGCCGGTCGGCTCGACGCCGAGGAGCTTCGGGATGGCGGTGGCCGAACCCCAGGCGTAGGGGCGGATGGTGTTGTCGAGGCGGTCCATGGGTTCTCTCTGCCGGGTGTTTGCTGCGTGGTGTCGCGGTGTACGTCTCGGGTTCGTCCCGCGTACGGCCGGTCGGGCGTGGGCTACCAGATCAGGCCCCCGAAGCGAGCGCCAGGTAAACGGCGGCGAAATCCGTCATGGCGATCAGCTCGGCAAGGGTCTCCAGTTCGTCGCCGGGTTCCGGTTCCAGTTCGCTGACGGGTGTGTCGTGGCTGAGGGCCAGCTCACGGGCGGCCGGGGCGGCGGTGAGGCCGCCGATGGGCCGGTCGCGGAGCAGCACCACGCGCGCGTGCAGCGCGGCCGGTTCCTCGACCCGGTCGCGGAAGAAGTCGTCCGGATCGGCGCTGGCGGCGAGTGGGCCGGCGAGCAGGGCGCTGTGGGCGGCAACCGCCTCGGGGAGTTCGGCGACCAGGGCGGGCCGGCCGGCCAGTTCGGCGAGGGCGGCGGCGAAGCGCCGGCCCGCGGGACCGGCCGCCGCGCCCTCCGTCCAGATCACCGGGAGCGCGTCGGCGAGTTCAGCGGCGAGCGTCTTGGCGGGGTTGCTGTACGTCACGATGGCCGGGCCGCACCGCTCGGCGATGTGGTCGAGGCGGTCGGCGGCCTTCTCCAATGCCTCGGGCGGGGCGGTGACCAGGCCGATGCGGTCGAGGAGGGCGAGCAGCGGGGTGAGCAGCGCCCACAGGACGCCCGGGGAGGACGCGGCGAGCGGTTCCTCCTGGTCGTAGGGTGCCGTCGCCATCGGTACGAACAGGCCGTGCGCGCCGGTGACCGCCTCGCCGAGCGGGGTGCGGGCGGGGGCCACGGCGACGACCGAGCAGCCGCGGCGGTATGCCTGGTCGGCGAGGAGCGAGAGGCTGGGTTCGGTGCCGTCCGGGGTGGCGATCAGCAGCAGGTCGACGGAGCCGGCCCAGCCCGGCAGTTCCCAGCGCAGGGCGCCGGCGGCGGGGGCGACGCCTGAGGGGGCGAGCCGGATGACGGGGCTGCCGGGGCCGGCGAGCGAGCCGAGGAGGTCGGCGGCGTGGGTGGCGGCGGCGCCGGGTCCTGCGATGAGGACCGACCGGGGCCGGCCGTCCGGCTTGAGGTCGCCGATGCCGGCCTCGACGGCCTGGCGGGCGGCGGTGCGCACGCGGGCGCCGGCTTCCGCGGCGCCCCGCAGGAGACCTCGGCGGTCGGCCTCGGCGAGGCCTTCCGGGGTGTCGAGCAGCGATTCGTCGAGCATGGGTGACAGCCTCCGGTGCGCCGGGGTCCTGGGTGAGGGCTCGTCTGTGCGGTGGGCGCCTTGGGCGGCCGTGCTCCCGGGGATCCCGGGCCGACCGCCGGTCCCGGGCGGGGCTCGTCGTCAGGCGGGGCGGCGGGCCTCGTCGACGAGGAGGACCGGGATGCCGTCGCGGACGGGGTACGCGAGGCCGCAGTCCTGACCGGTGCAGATCAGCTCGGTGTCCTGCTCCTTGAGGGGAGCGTGGCAGGCCGGGCAGGCGAGGATCTCCAGGAGGCCGGCTTCGAGCGGCATGGGGTGTCCCTTCGGGCGGATGCGGGCGTGCACTGATGTGCCTGGTCAGGGTACCGCCGTGAGGGCGACCCGCGGGGGCCGGGCGAGCGCTGCCCCGCGGCCCGGCACCGGACGACAGGCGGAGCCCGGGCGCGGCCCGGCGCCCGGCCGCGTGGCGGCGCGATGGGGGGCGGGGCTGCCGTGCAGGTGGGGGCCCGCCCCGGGGGCCGCGGGGTCGGATGTCAGCCTCGGATGATGGCCAGCGCCTCGTCGCGCACCTTGGCCATGGTCGCCTCGTCGCGGGCCTCCGCGTTCAGCCGCAGCAGGGGTTCCGTGTTGGAGGGGCGGACGTTGAACCACCAGTCGGCGGCGGCCACGGTGAGTCCGTCGAGGTCGTCCAGGGTGACGTCCTCGCGCGTCGCGTAGGCGGCGCGGAGCGCGGCGAGGCGGGCCTTCTGGTCCGCGACCGTGGAGTTGATCTCGCCGGAGCCGGCGTAGCGGTCGTACTGGGCGACGAGGGCGGACAGCGGGCCGTCCTGGCCGCCGAGGGCCGCGAGGACGTGCAGGGCCGCGAGCATGCCCGTGTCGGCGTTCCAGAAGTCCTTGAAGTAGTAGTGCGCGGAGTGCTCGCCGCCGAAGATCGCGCCCGTGCGCGCCATCTCCGCCTTGATGAACGAGTGGCCGACCCGGGTGCGCTGCGGGGTGCCGCCCTGCTCCTTGACGACCTCGGGGACCGACCAGGACGTGATCAGGTTGTGGATGATCGTGCCCTGCCCGCCGTTGCGGGCGAGTTCACGGGCGGCCACCAGGGCGGTGATCGCCGACGGGGACACGGGGTCGCCGTGCTCGTCGACGACGAAGCACCGGTCGGCGTCGCCGTCGAACGCGATGCCGAGGTCTGCGCCCTCCTCGCGCACCCGCTTCTGCAGGTCCACGAGGTTGGCGGGGTCGAGCGGGTTCGCCTCGTGGTTCGGGAAGGTGCCGTCCAGTTCGAAGTACATCGGGACCAGGGTCAGGGGCAGGCCGGCGAAGACCGTGGGGACCGTGTGCCCGCCCATGCCGTTGCCCGCGTCGACGACGACCTTCAGGGGGCGGATGGAGGTCAGGTCGACGAGTGAGCGCAGGTGCGCCGCGTACTCCTCCAACGTGTCGCGTCCGGTGATGGTTCCCGGCCGCGCGGCGGGCCGCGGGGCGCCCGACTCCAGCCAGCCCTCCGCCAGTTCGCGGATCTCGGCGAGGCCGGTGTCCTGGCCGACCGGCGCGGCGCCCGCGCGGCACATCTTGATGCCGTTGTACTGCGCCGGGTTGTGCGAGGCCGTGAACATGGCGCCCGCGAGGCCGAGGGCGCCCGAGGCGTAGTACAGCTGGTCGGTCGAGCACAGGCCGATCTCGGTGACGTCGACGCCGCGGGCCGCCGCGCCGCGCGCGAAGGCGCGGGCCAGGGCGGGCGACGACGGTCGCATGTCGTGGCCGGTCACGATCGCCCGGGCGCCGGTCACCTGGACGAACGCCGCGCCGAAGAGTCCGGCCAGCGTTTCGTCCCACTGGTCCGGGACCACTCCGCGTACGTCGTACGCCTTTACGATCTGCGACAGATCAGCAGCCACGGCCAACCCTCCTGAAGTCCTATCGGTCAGCACAAACTACCCGCCCGGACCTGCGGCGCGCTGTGCGGACCGCGGGTGGCCGCGTTGAGCGTGCCGCCGAGGTCAGGGCAGCATCCAGTCCAGGACCGGCGTGCTCTGGCCGACGACGATCAGGCACATCACGAGGAGCAGTCCCGCGCTCCAGGGCAGCACCCGGCGCAGCAGGTCGCCCTCGCGGCCGGCCAGGCCGACGGCGGCGCAGGCGATGGTGAGATTCTGCGGTGAGATCATCTTGCCGAGGACGCCGCCGGAGCTGTTGGCTGCGGCGAGCAGTTCGGGCGACAGGCCGGACTCGCGGGCGGCGCTCACCTGGAGGGCGCCGAAGAGGGCGTTGGCCGAGGTGTCCGATCCGGAGACGGCCACTCCGAACCAGCCGAGGACCGGCGAGAGGAAGGCGAGTCCGGCGCCGGCCGCGGCCACGAACTGGCCGATCGTCGCCGCCTGCCCGGAGAGGTTCATGACGTAGGCGAGGGCCAGCACGGACGTCACGGTGAGGATCGCGAACCTCAACTCGCGTACGGTCGCGGCCCACTCGCGCACCGCCACGCGCGCGTGCACCCCGAGTACGGCGGCGGTGCACACCCCGGCGAGCAGCACGAGCGTGCCGCCCGTGGAGACGACGGGCCAGCCGAAGACGTTCCCGGCGACCGGGGTGCCGTCGGGGGCGGCGACGTCGAGGAAGGGCCAGTCGTACGTCTGGGTCGCCCTGGCGAGCAGGTCCTTGACGGCCGGGATCTGGGCGACGGAGAAGATCACCACGATGAACGCGTAGGGGGCGTAGGCGCGCAGCACCTCGGGGCGTGGGTCGGTCTCGTCCAGATCGTCGCTGCGGGCACCGGTCAGCACGGACGCGCGGACGGCCTCGGTGGCGGGTACCCGCGCGTGCGGTACGGCGACCAGGGCGCCGGCGCCGGCCAGGGAGGCGGCGATGTCGGCGAGTTGTGCGGAGAGGTGGTTGGCGGCGGCGAACTGGGCGACGGCGAAGGCGACTCCGCACGCCAGGGCGGGCACCCAGGTCTCGCGCAGACCGCGCCGTCCGTCGACGAGCCCGACCAGGACGAGCGGCACCACCAGGGCGAGCAGCGGGGTCTGCCGGCCGACGACGGAGGCGACGGAGTCCAGCGGCAGCCCGGTGACCTGGGCGAGCGTCACGACCGGGGTGCCCATGGCGCCGAAGGCGACGGGCGCGGTGTTGGCGACCAGGCAGACCACGGCGGCGCGCACCGGGTCGAAGCCGAGGGCGACCAGCATGACCGAGCAGATGGCGACGGGTGCGCCGAATCCGGCCAGGGCCTCCAGGAGGGCGCCGAAGCAGAACGCGACCACCAGGGCCTGGATGCGCGGGTCGTCGGAGAGCCGTCCGAAGGAGCGGCGCAGGATGTCGAAGTGCCGGGTGCGGACGGTCATCCGGTAGACCCACAGGGCGTTGACGACGATCCACAGGATCGGGAAGAGGCCGAACGCGGCCCCTTGGACGGCGCTGGAGAGGGTCTGCTCCAGTGGCATGCGGTAGGCGAGCCAGGCGACGAGAACGGCCGCCAGGAGGCCGATGAGGCCCGCCAGATGCGCCTTCATGCGGACGCCGCCGAGCAGGACCAGGACGATGACGAGCGGCAGGGCCGCGACGAGTGCGGACAGGGCGAGCGACGCGGCGACGGGTTCCAGTTGCTGGACGTACACGGGGGGCCTCCCCGGCTTCCGTCAGTTTCCGTCATGCGGAAAGCGAATTCTCGTTCCGGCTGACGGAATGGTCGTGTCCGCGACAACCGTGCGTCAATGGGTGTGCGCGGATCCGCGGCGGGCTCCCCGGGGGATCAGTTGTCCGGTGAGCGCAGCACCCGCAGATGGCCGCGGCGGGCGACCTCCATCGGGTCCGCCGCGCGTCCCCCGCCGCCGCCCGCCTCGGCCGCCCGCTCCTGGGGGCGTGCCGCCTCCCGTACGGCGTTGGCCAGCGCCTCCAGGTCGTCGCCGCTGGGGCGGGCCGGGGCCGAGCCGTCGAGGAGCCGGACCACCTCCCAGCCGCGCGGGGCGGTCAGCCGCTCGGAGTGCTCGGCGCACAGGTCGTAGCAGTGGGGTTCGGCGTAGGTGGCGAGCGGGCCGAGGACCGCGGTCGAGTCGGCGTAGACGTACGTCAGCGTCGCGACGGCGGGTCGGCCGCAGGCGGTGCGCGAACAGCGACGTACAGGGCTCACGATGTTGGACGGTACCGCACTCTTGAGCGGGCCGCGACGACTCTCCACCAGGTCACTCCACCGTGTCGTGCTGTGAAACGCCCCACACACCTCCCCGATCAGGCCCTGCTGACCTGCGCGAACCGCGTCGCGGACGGGACCCGGCGCACCGGCATCCGGTCATGAGTCGGTACAAACACCGTCAATTGGCTTGAGCTCGGCGGTCTCGGAGAGATACGGAAACGTGCTCAACCTTGGCTGGAATGGTCATCACGCGACATGCGGCACAGGCCGCACGGCCCGCGGTCCGGTTGCCGCGTGGGGACCGGCGGGCACATCGCGCGAGGACTACGCTTCACCAGTGATGGACAACCGTGTACCGCCCCGTGCCACCGGCCCCGGGCCCCGTCGTCGTGACCGCCACGGGCGCGGCATGCGCGGGCCCATCGCCCCGCCGCAGGTGCCGCTCGCGGCCAGCCGCGCCGAGGCGTTCGCGGACCTGGTGCAGGACTCCGTGGAACGGCTCGAACGACGGTGGCCGCAGCTCGCCGACATCGATTTCCTGGTGCTGGAGGTGCCCCGGCTGGAGGGGCGCCCCGGGGACGTCTGGAGCGACGACGCCGTGCCGCTCGGCGGGACGCTGCCCGCGCACGACGGGCGCCCGGCGCGCGTGGTGGTGTACCGGCGCCCCGTGGAGATCCGCACGAAGGGGCGGGACGAGCGGGCGGCGCTGGTGCACGAGGTCGTCGTGGAACAGGTCGCCGAGCTGCTGGGGCTCACTCCGGAGACCGTCGACCCCCGGTACGGCGAGGACTGATCCCACTCCCCGCACCGCGCCAGCGCGGCTACCCCCACCGCCCGCTCTGCTTCCCCACCGCTCCCGCCCCGTTTCCCCCCACCACGCCCGCCCGGTTTCCCCCGCCACGCCCGCCCGGTTTCCCCCGCCACGCCCGCCCGGTTTCCCCCACCACGCCCGCCCGGTTTCCCCCACCACGCCCGCCCGGTTTCCCCCACCACGCCCGCCCTGGTCGCGCCTACTTCTGCAGCACCGACAGGTCCTGGTCCGCCTCCGGCACCGCGACCGTCCCCCGGTCGTCCGGGAGCGTCTGGACCGTGAAGCCGGCGACGCCGGACTCCGTGGCGGTCAGGGTGCGGGAGGCGTACACCGGGCCGCCGGAGACGGTCTCCACGGTCAGGGCGTACGTGCCCTTCAGTCCGGCCGGGGCCGGGATGTCGAGGTCCTGGGTCGTGCCCGCCTTGATCGGATAGGTCTTCGTCACCGCGCTGCCGCCCTCGCTGCCCGCCGACGCCGTGACCTTGACCTGGGCGGCGGCGGTGGGGGCGGTGACGGACAGGGTGGTGTCCTTGGCGCCGTTGCCGACGGCCGTCGCGCGCGGGCCGACGGGCGCGGTGGCGGGGATGAAGGCCGTCTCCTGCCCCTCGCCCTTGCCGCGTATCACGCGCAGGGCGGCGACCACCGGCACCGACCGGTCCGTCGCCGACAGGACCAGGGAGCCCGCCTCGCCCCGGGTGACCTCGCCCAGGTCGACGGCCGTGGTCATGCCCGACTTCACATGCAGCGTCTCGTTCCCCGCCGGGGTGATCAGACCGGCCGGGGAGGCCAGGCGGATCTTCAGGTCGGCGTCGGAGTCCGCGGGGGTGAAGGCGATCAGGCGGACGGAGGTGGCGTCCTTCGGGATGCCGGGCAGCACCAGCGTACCGGCCGGGTCGGCGGACGCGGCCAGCCAGTCGCCGCCGTTCTTGGCGTGCAGGGCCTGCACGGCCGCGCCGACCCGCCCGCTGCGCACGTTGACGTGCAAGGTCAGATCGGCCTGCTGCTGGTCGGCCAGCGTGGACAGCAGGACGGGCTTGCTGGAGTGCGGCGGGACCGTGATGCCCTCCCCCGCCGTGGACTTGACCGCGCCGTCCTTGCCGTACAGCTCCAGGTCGACGACGGCCGCGCCGTCGTCGGGGTTGGTGAGGTGTACGTAGTCGGTGCGGTCGGCGTCCGTGCCGACGCCCGGGAACCAGAACTCGGTGTCCGGTGCGGTGCAGGTGACGCCCTGGAGGCCGCGGCCCGTGCCGGCGGCGACCGCGGTGGTCTCCTGGACGGTCCAGCCGGGCGCGAACTTCCCCTCGGCGGTGCCGACGAGCGCTGTGCCGTCGGCACCGGAGGTGTCGCCGGTGGCCGGGGTGCCGGGCTTCTCGGGGGTGAGCACCGGCTTGGCGGTCTTCTTCTTGGTGTCCTTGCCCTTCCTGGTGTCGCCCGTGCCGTCCGCCGACTCCTCGGTCGCCCCCTGGAGCTGGGCCTTCCCGTCGCTCGTCGCGCCCTTGGTGACCGGCGTGAAGGACGTGTACGACGTCTCGGCGATGTCGGAGAGGCTGGGTGCGGGACACAGCAGGCTCGTGCGCTCCACGGGCAGCTCGACGGCCGCCTCGGCGGTGGTCGTGCCGGCCGCGTCCGGGGTCTCCAGCGCGGCGAATCCGGTGACGGCGGCCAGCGCGACCGTGCCGGCGATCAGGGACAGGGTCGTGCGCTTCACTGCTGGCTCCCGTCGGGGCGCTCACTGCCGGTGCCGTGGGGGTGCGGCTGCTGGGGCGGCTGGGGCTGGGCCGGGTCGTATCCGGCGTGGTATCCGGGGTCGTAGCCCTGCTGGTACGTCGGGTCGTACGCGCCCTGCTGGGACTGCCCGCCGTACCCGTACGGGTCGTACTGGCCGCTCTGGTACGGGTCGGCCTGGTACGCCTGCTGGTCGTAACCGCCCTGGTACGCCTCGGCGCCCTGGTACTGGCCGCCGTAGTACTCGGCGCCCGCGTAGGCCGCCGGTTCGCCTTCCCAGGCGGGTGTGTCCTCGGCCGGGGGCGTCCCCGAGTCGTAGGACTGCTGGTGCGGTACGGCCGCGGGGGCCTGGGGTGCGGGCGGCGGTGTGCCGTCCGGGTCGGTCCCCTCGGGTGCGCCGGACGCCTCGGCCTCCGCCTGGGCCCGCAGACGGCGAGCGCGGCGGCCCTCACCGGTGACGGCCTCGGCGCCCGCGGCCTCCTCCTCGGGCAGGTCGTCGTCGACGTCGCGGCGGCGGCCGGGCAGGGCGAGCACGACCAGGACGACGGCGAGCGCGCCCTGGGCCCACAGCCAGGCGGTGTGGCCGAACGGGTCGTCGTAGGTGACGTCCAGCGTGCCGCCGCCGGCGGGGAGTTCGAAGCCCTGGGCCCAGCCGTCGACCGTGGTGCGGGTGAGCGGCTTGCCGTCCAGGGTGGCGCTCCAGCCGTCGGCGGCGGTGTCGGCCAGGCGCAGGACGCGGCCGTCGGAGCCGGACGGGATCGTGGTGTGGATCTCCACGGGCCCGGCGGCGACGGGCTGCGGGCTGCCCGCGCCGTCGGCGGAGACGATCGCAGCGCGCGAGACCGGCCGGTCGACGCGCCACAGCGCGCTGCCGTGCTGCTGGCTGAGCCTGCTCAGGCCGGGCGTGGCGTCGAGCACGCGGCTGACCTCGCGGGGCGCGCCCTTGTGGACCAGGACGTAGCGGACGGCAAAGCCGCCGAGCTGGTCCACCTGGTCGGCGCCGGAGCCGGCGACGAGGTTGGCGACGACCTTGTCGAGGGTCGCGTTCTCGCCGTCGGCGACGGCGAGTTCGGCATCGCCCATGCGGACGCCGGAGCCGCGCACGAGGGTGTAGCGCACGTGCGCCCCGGAGTCGCTGTCGAGGACCAGGGTGCGGGCCTGGTCACGGGTGCCGCTCTCCTCGGCGACGAACGCGGGCACCTGCACCGGGTCGCGCCGCTGCACCGGCCCGTCGGCGCCGCGGATCATCCAGCCGGCGGCGACCAGCAGCGGTCCGGCCGCGGCGGCGAAGGCGATCAGCGCGGCGACCGGCTGGCGCCAGCCGAAGCTCTGCTCGGCCACGCGTGCGCGTGCCCCGTCGGCGCCGAGCGCGGCGGCGGCCAGGAGCGCGATGCCGTAGACGAGGGTGGCGGGCCCGGCCCAGGCGGAGCCGTTGGACAGGGCCGCGAAGAAGAGCGCGACCAGGGCCGCCACCCAGGCGGTGCGGATGCCCAGTTGGCGCTCGGAGCGCAGCAGCGCGGCCAGCGCGGCCAGGACCAGACCGATGAGCATCAGCCCGTGCACCGTGCCGGGGCCGCCCGGGCTGGCGCCGAGCAGGTCGAGCGCGGAGGCGGCCGAGGAGCCGTACTCCAGTCCGGCCTCCTGGAAGAAGCCGGACGGGAACAGCGTCAGCGACCAGGGCGCGAGGATCAGCAGCGGGGTGCCCAACTGGGCGAGAAAGCGCAGGCCGCCTGCGACGAGGTCGGAGCGGCGCACGGCCAGCACGCCGACGCCGAGGATCAGGGCGATGGGCCACACGATCGGCGTGAAGGCGGTGGCCACGGTCAGCAGCAGGGCGTACGCCCAGGTGGCGCGCCAGCTGCCGCGCGCGTCCGGGCCGTGCGCCAGGCCGCTCGCGGCGATGCCCGCGCGGGCGATCAGCGGCAGCAGCACGGCCAGCACCGCGGTGCCGATCCGGCCGCCCGCGAGGGCGCCGGTGGCGGCGGGCAGGAACGCGTAGGCGACGGCCGCCCAGGCGCGCAGGAGGCGGGAGGTGACGAGCGGCCGGGAGGCGAAGTACGCGGTGAAGCCGGCCAGCGGCACCGAGCAGACGAGCAGGACGGTGACCGCGAGGCCCGTCGAGCCGAAGAGCAGGGAGGCGAGCAGCGCCACGATCGCGAGGTAAGGCGGCGCGGACGGGGTGCCGCCGGCGCCGACCGGGTGCCAGGCGTCCAGGTAGCGCGACCACAGCTCGCCGGAGTCGGCCGGTGCGGGCAGCAGGGCGCCGCCGGACAGGGCGCCGCCGCCGAGCAGGGAGCGGCAGGCGGCCAGCGAGACGAGCAGCAGCACCAGGAAGAGCACCGGTCCGGGCTTGCGGGCGATGCGCTTGAGGCGGGCGAACTGTTCGATCTCCAGGAAGTCCGCGTCGTCGCCGCCGGGGCCTGACTCCACCGCGCCGCCGTGTCGTCCGGCCGAGGACGCCTCGGGGTCGGAGGAGCCGAAGAGGTTGCCCGCGACCTGCTCCACGGTGGCCCGCACGGTCGCGCCGGGCGGCGGGAACAGCGGGCGCAGTTCGGCCTTGTCGATCCGGGGACGGCCGCGGCTGCGCCGGCCCGCGGCGATCCGCTCGGGCCGCAGCAGCACGCCCAGCAGGCCGCGGACCTCGTCCACGGCCTGCCCGGGGACCTTGCCGACGAGATAGGCGACGGTCCGCAGGATGGTGCCGAGCAGGAGGCGCAGCAGGATCCAGGGCAGCACCGCCGTACGGGCGTTGACCAGGAGGGTGTAGGCGGCGCCCGCCTTGTCGACCTTGTGCGGTGAGGCGGCGGTGCGGCCGACGCAGTCGACGGTGCGGCGCTCGCGGGAGGCGGCCTCGGCGTGCCGCACGACGGCCTCGGGGGCGATCAGGACGCGGTGGCCGGCAGCGTGGGCGCGCCAGCACAGGTCGACGTCGTCACGCATGAGGGGCAGCCGGCGGTCGAAGCCGCCCAGTTCCTCGAAGACGTCGCGCCGGATCAGCATGCCGGCGCTGGAGACCGACAGGACGCGCTGCACGTGGTCGTGCTGCCCCTGGTCCTGTTCGCGGCGGTCGAGGCCGGTCCAGCGGCGGCCGGAGTTGGCGATGCTGACGCCGACCTCCAGGAGCTGCCGGCGGTCGTACCAGCCGCGGAGCTTGGGGCCGACGACGGCGACGTCGTCGCGGCCCAGCTCCATCTCGTTGTCGACCACGCGCAGCAGCTGGGCGAGGGCGTCGGGCTCGGGGGCGCAGTCGTCGTGCAGCAGCCACAGCCACTGGACCGGTTCCCCGTGCGGCAGTTCCGGCATGTCGTAGGCGTCGTCGCGCCAGCTGCGCGTGACGGGGTCCCAGCCGCTGGGGCGCTTCAGATACGGCAGGTCGTCCGGGGTGAGCGACGGTGCGGCGCGGTGGGCCTCCTCGACGGCCTGGCCGAAGCCGGTGCGGCGGGCGAGGTGCAGGACGCGGTCGGCGCCGAGCGCGTCGGTGACGAGCTGGGCGGAGTCGTCCGCGCTGCCCGTGTCGGCCGCCACCGCGTACTGGACGGGCCGCTCCTGGCCGAACAGCCCGGCGAGCGCGTCGGGCAGCCAGCGGGCGCCGTCATGGGAGACGAGCACCGCGGTCACCACGTGACGCGGAAACTCGGGCGGGCGGGCGGGATCGAACGCTGCCGGGCCGGCAGGGTCGAACGCTGCTGCGGCAGCGGCGTCTTGACGGGCTGCCGTATGGCTGTGCACGGACATCGAGGTACGGGCCCCGGTTCGGTGGACTGTGGTGGACGCCTGTGCCCCGAGGGGGCACGGGGGCGTCTCGGACGAGCGACCACACTATCGGCTGGGCATGCCGACGGCCCGCCGCCTGTGGATAACCCACCTGCTACGGGCCGTTCGTGACCTCGGTACGTGAAGGTTCTGTGCCGCGCGAAGCTGTTCGGAGCTATTCGGAGCTGTTCGAAGCTGTTCGGGGCTATTCGGATCAGACGGCCGCCTTCTTCAGGCGGCGGCGTTCACGCTCGGACAGGCCGCCCCAGATGCCGAAGCGCTCGTCGTTGGCGAGGGCGTATTCCAGGCACTCGGAGCGGACCTCGCAGGCGAGACAGACCTTCTTGGCCTCTCTGGTCGAGCCGCCCTTCTCGGGGAAGAAGGACTCGGGGTCGGTCTGGGCGCACAGCGCGCGCTCCTGCCAGCCGAGTTCCTCGTCCGCGTCGTCGACCAGCAGTTGCTGCACCAGCTCGGTCATGTGCGCCCCTCGTCTGTCTTTCACGTCCCCGTGTGGTGGCCGTTACCGATTTCGGCTGAACGACACGAGTGAAATTACAAGTGTGCTGCTCCGGGCGAGTCAAGCCGAGATCTGCTATTGGGCCCGTTATTCACTCTGCGGAACCAAGGCCGTGCGGAAAGTGTTCAAATCGCCATAAACCTTGACACGCCGAGGGGGCCCGGGCGGGCCGCCGACCTCGTACAGGCATCCGTACGGAGAAGGACGCCCAGGAGTTCGATCGCGTTCCGACGAGACTCGCACTCCCGGATGTGCGCCATGTCTCCCGGACACCCGGTGAGCAAACCTTTCCCCCCTCAGATGAACCGGATGAGGTGAAGCATGTGCCACATTTCGGACGTCGAGTTGACAGTGCGGGTGTGAACCGCTGTCCTTGTGGGCATGCTCGCGCATTCGGCACTCGTCCTGACCCGCTCCGCCGGGTCGCACGGAGCTGCCCGCGCTCGCTGTAGCTGTTGTCTGCGTTGTCTGCGTCATCTGCGTTCCGGCTGTTGAGTCACCCGCGCTCCGGCCGCCCCTACGCCTCCGCTTCGTAGGCACTTCTTTCTCGTACCACCCTTCCTTCGCTTCGCCGTTGCAGAAGCCGCCCCTTGTTTTCCTGCCGATGTCCTGCTTCCCGCCGATTTCCTGCCGAGGACCCACAGCACCCCCATGAACAGCGAGAACGACCTCCAGATCGCCGGCGACCTCCTCGAAGTCCCGCACCTGCTCCAGCCACCGCGCGAGCACCCGGCCACCGTCGCCGAGTTCGCCGGCCTCGCCCGCGCGGTCGCGGCCGACCGCGCCCAGTGGGCACACCTCGTCCGGTACGACGCGACGACCCGCTGGTACCACCGGCTGCGCACCGGCCCCGGCTACGAGGTGTGGCTGCTGTCGTGGGTGCCGGGCCAGGGCAGCGGGCGGCACGACCACGGCCGCTCCTCCGGAGTGCTGACGGTCCTGGAGGGCGCGCTGACCGAGCGGACACGGCGGGGCACCCGCGTCCTGACGCCGGGCGTGCAACGGGTGTTCGCCCCGGGCTATGTGCACGAGGTGCTCAACGACACGTTGGAGCCCGCGGTCAGTCTGCACGTCTACCACCCGGGCCTCACGGAGATGCCCATGCACACCGCCCCGCACTGCGAGGCGCACGTCGAGCCGCGTCCGGTGACCGCCTGACGCGTTGTCGTACCCGGCTGACACACTGTTTCCATGCGCATTGTGGTTCTGGCAGGCGGCATCGGCGGTGCCCGGTTCCTGCGCGGTCTGAGGCAGGCCGCGCAGGACGCGGACGTCACGGTCATCGGCAACACCGGCGACGACATCCACCTCTTCGGGCTGAAGGTCTGCCCGGACCTCGACACGGTGATGTACACGCTCGGCGGCGGCATCAACGAGGAGCAGGGCTGGGGTCGGGCCGACGAGACCTTCCACCTCAAGGACGAACTCGCGGCGTACGGGGCCGGCCCCGGGTGGTTCGGGCTCGGCGACCGGGACTTCGCCACGCACATAGTGCGGACGCAGATGCTGGGCGCCGGCTATCCGCTGAGCGCGGTGACCGAGGCGCTGTGCGACCGCTGGAAGCCGGGCGTACGGCTGATCCCGATGACCGACGACCGTGTCGAGACGCATGTGGCGGTCGAGATCGACGGCGAGCGCAAGGCCGTCCACTTCCAGGAGTACTGGGTGCGGCTGCGCGCCTCCGTTCCCGCCGAGGCCGTCGTGCCGGTCGGCGCCGAGCAGTCCAAGCCGGCGCCGGGTGTCCTGGAGGCGATCGCCGAGGCGGACGTGATCCTCTTCCCGCCGTCCAACCCGGTCGTCTCCGTCGGCACCATCCTGGCCGTGCCCGGCATCCGGGAGGCGATCGCCGACGCCGAGGTGCCGGTGGTGGGCCTGTCCCCGATCGTCGGGAACGCGCCGGTGCGCGGGATGGCCGACAAGGTGCTCGCGGCGGTGGGCGTGGAGTCCACGGCCGCGGCGGTCGCCGAGCACTACGGCTCGGGGCTGCTCGACGGCTGGCTGGTCGACACGGTCGACGCGGACGCGGTCGAGCGGGTGGAGAGCGCCGGCATTCGCTGCCGGGCCGTGCCGCTGATGATGACCGACGTGGACGCGGCCGCGCAGATGGCGCGTGCGGCGCTGGCACTCGCGGAGGAGGTGCGGGGAGCGTGAGCGACGAGACGATCCCGCGGCGGTCCGGACCCGACGACACCGCCGGCACCGGCGCGGCTGACGGGACTGCGGCCGACGTGGTCGGTGGGCGTGCGGTCGGCGCGGCTGACCGGAGTGACGACGGCGCGGCTGACCGGAGTGACGACGGTGCGGCTGACGGGACTGCGGTCGGCGCGGCTCGCGGGAGTGCGGGTGGTGGGGTAACTGGTTTTCGGGTGTGGGCGCCTGACGGGATTCCCGAGGTGCAGCGCGGTGACGACATCGGCAAGCTGATCGCCGCCGCCGAACCCGGCCTGCGCGACGGGGACGTGCTGCTCGTCACGTCCAAGATCGTGTCCAAGGCGGAGGGACGCGCCGTCGAGGCGGCCGACCGGGAGGCGGCGATCGACGCGGAGACGGTACGGGTCGTGGCCCGGCGCGGCCCGCTGCGGATCGTCGAGAACCGGCAGGGCCTGGTCATGGCCGCCGCCGGGGTCGACGCCTCCAACACCCCGGCCGGGACGGTGCTGTTGCTGCCCGAGGACCCGGACGCTTCCGCGCGCGCGATCCGCGACGGACTGCGCGACGCCCTCGGCGTGGACGTCGGGGTCGTGGTGACCGACACGTTCGGACGGCCCTGGCGCGCGGGGCTCACGGACGTGGCGATCGGCGCCGCGGGCGTGCGGGTCCTGGACGATCTGCGGGGCGGCACGGACGCGTACGGCAACCCGCTCAGCGCCACCGTCGTCGCCACGGCGGACGAACTGGCCGCAGCGGGCGACCTGGTGAAGGGCAAGGCGGACGGGCGGCCCGTGGCCGTGCTGCGCGGGCTGCCCCACCTGGTGGCCGGGGAGCACGGGACGGGCGCGCGGGCCCTGGTGCGCGACGCGCGCGACGACATGTTCCGGCTCGGCACCTCCGAGGCGGTACGGGAGGCGGTCACCCTGCGGCGTACCGTGCGGGCCTTCACCGACGAGCCCGTCGACCCCGGGGCGGTACGGCGGGCGGTGGCCGCCGCGGTGACCGCGCCCGCCCCGCACCACACGACGCCGTGGCGGTTCGTGCTGCTGGAGTCGGCCGGTGCCCGGACCCGGCTGCTCGACGCCATGCGGGACGCCTGGATCGCTGACCTGCGCCGCGACGGCAAGAGCGAGGAGTCGATCGCGAAACGGGTGCGCCGCGGGGAGGTGCTGCGCGGGGCGCCCCATCTCGTGGTGCCGTGCCTCGTCATGGACGGCTCGCACACCTACGGGGACGCGCGGCGCGACGGTGCCGAGCGGGAGATGTTCGTGGTCGCCATGGGCGCGGGTGTGCAGAACTTCCTCGTCGCGCTGGCCGGGGAGCGGCTGGGGTCGGCGTGGGTGTCGTCGACGATGTTCTGCCGGGACGTGGTGCGGGAGGTCCTGGGGCTGCCCGGCAACTGGGATCCGATGGGCGCGGTGGCCGTCGGGCACCCGGCTGAGCCGCCCCGGGCCCGCCCGGTGCGTGAGGCGTCGGCGTTCGTGGAAGTACGCTGACGGTGCCGTATGAGCGCCTGGTCTCGTACGTGTCGTAGGACCACTCCGGCAACTCTGGGACCCCACCGTGGCAGGACGCTTCGCTCCGCGGCCCACGCGTACGACCGTGCGCGGCGGGCAGGTCGCCGTGCCCGCGGGCGTGCCGCGGCAGGCCGGGCCGGCTCCGGGACGGGTTCGGACGTGGGCGCCGGACGGGCCGCTCGATCTCGGGCTGGTCCTCGGGCCGCTGAGGCGCGGGCCGGCGGACCCCACGTTCCTGGCCACGCCGGACGGGTCCGTGTGGCGGGCCAGCAGGACGCCCGACGGGCCCGGGACGCTCCGGGTGTCCGCGTACGGCGACGGGGTGCGCGGGCAGGCGTGGGGGCCGGGGGCGGACTGGCTGCTGGAGCGGTTGCCCGTGCTGTGCGGCGCGGCGGACGACCCCGACGCGTTCGCGCCGCGGCACCGGCTGGTGGCCGTCGCCGGGCGCCGGCGGCCGGGGCTCAGGCTCACCAGGACCGGGCTGGTGCTGGAGTCGCTGATCCCGTCGGTCCTGGAGCAGAAGGTCACGACCGGTGAGGCGTACCGGGCGTGGCGGCTGCTGGTGCGCACGTACGGGGAACCGGCGCCGGGACCCATGGCCGGGCGCCTGTGGGTGATGCCCGCGCCGCGGACGTGGGCGCTGATCCCGTCCTGGGAGTGGCATCGGGCCGGGGTCGACGACAAACGGGCGTCGACGATCCTGCGGGCAGTGCGGGTCGCCGCGCGGCTGGAGGAGGCGGCCGGCATGGAACCGGCGGACGCGCAGGCCCGGTTGGAGCTCGTGCCGGGGATCGGGCCGTGGACGTCGGCGGAGACGGTGCAGCGCAGTCATGGGGCGCCGGACGCGGTGACCGTGGGGGATCTGCATCTGCCGGGGATCGTCGGCTGGGCGCTCGCCGGGGACCGGTACGCGGACGACGCGGTGATGCTGTCGCTGCTGGAGCCGTACGCGGGCCAGCGGCACCGGGCCGCCCGCCTCATCCTCCTGAGCGGAAGGACACCGGCCCGCCGAGCCCCCCGCATGCCCCGCGCAGACATCGGCCGACTGTAGCCCCCAGCGCCCGAACCACCACCCTGCGCCGCGGCAGCCTGAGCCAACGACAACACCCGGCACCGCCATGCCCGACGGCGCCCACGTCACGCTGCGGCCGGCGAGCGGGAGTTGACGGTGTTTTTGTTGTCGGTGCTCCCGCCCTTGTCGTCGTTGTCGCCAAGCCGGTCCGGGTGGATGGGTCCGGGGGGCGTTACTGGTCCGGGGAGAAGCGGAGCGCGCCTGCTGGGATGCGGGCGTCGCACCATACGCGGGCGCCCTCGCGGAGTTCGTTGTCGGCGCCGATCACCGCGCCGTCGCCGATGACCGTGCCGGTCAGGACGGAGCGTTCGCCGACCCGGGCGCGGGTGCCGATCAGCGAGTCGGTGATGACGGCGCCGGGTTCGATGACCGCGCCGGGCAGGATCGTGCTGCCGAACACACGGGCGCCGCCGGCCACGAGGGCGCCCTCGCCCACCACCGTGCCGCCTGTCAGCTTCGCGTCCGGCGCGACCCGCGCCGTCGGCAGCACCAGCCGGTCCCCGCAGCGGCCGGGGACGGCCGGCGAGGGAACCCGGCCCAGCACCAGGTCGGCCGAGCCGCGCACGAAGGCCGCCGGGGTGCCCAGGTCGAGCCAGTACGTCGAGTCCACCATCCCCTGCAGATGGGCCCCGGCCGACAGCAGGTCCGGGAAGGTCTCGCGCTCCACCGACACCGGGCGGCCCGCCGGGATCGTGTCGATCACCGAGCGCCGGAAGACGTACGCCCCGGCGTTGATCTGGTCGGTGACGATCTCCTCGGGGGTCTGCGGCTTCTCCAGGAACGCGAGGACGCGGCCCGTGTCGTCGGTGGGCACCAGACCGTAGGCGCGCGGATCGGTCACCTGGGTCAGGTGCAGGGAGACATCGGCGCCCGTCGACTCGTGCGTGTCCACCAGCGCCCCGATGTCGAGGCCGGTGAGGATGTCCCCGTTGAAGACCAGCACCGGGTCGTCGGGCCCCGAGCGCAGGCGCGCGGCCACGTTGCGGATCGCGCCGCCCGTGCCCAGCGGCTCCTCCTCGGTGACGTACTCGATGTGCAGGCCGAGCGCCGCGCCGTCGCCGAAGTACGGTTCGAAGACCTCGGCGAGATAGCTCGTGGCGAGGACGATGTGGTCCACGCCTGCCGCTCGCGCCCGGGCCAGTTGGTGGCTGAGGAACGGAACCCCGGCGGCCGGGACCATGGGCTTGGGCGTGTGCACCGTGAGCGGACGCAGCCGGGTGCCCCTGCCGCCGACCAGGAGGATGGCTTCTGTCACCTGTCGTCTCCGCTTCCTGCCGGGACCGGCCGAACTGTCTTCCGGCCGGTCAGTGTATGCAGTCCGGGCGATGACGCCCTCGATGGCCGCGCGGTGTCACGTCATGTCCGGGTGCGGATTTCCCCCGGCCGTCCCCGACGGCGTACCCGCGTTCTGCGGCCTCAGCGCCCCTGGTAGCGGGCCGCGGCGGTACGGACCGAGCCGAGCTTGGAGTACAGGTGCTTGCCCGGGCAGTCCGTGGCGTATCCGTCCCGATGGCCGGAGATCACGTTCAGTCGTACGTTCGTCCCCTTCGGGTACAGATTCCCACCGCCGGACCTCAGGTATGTCTTGCCCTTCGGATCGGCGCCGAAGAGCCCGAGCTTCCACGCCGTCAGCTTGGCGACGGCGGTCACCGCGGAGGCGGTCGGCTTGCTGGAGCTGAACGTGCCGATGGCCGCGATTCCCATGCTGTCGCTGTTGAACCCGAGGGTGTGGGCGCCCAGGACGGCCTTGGTCACGCCCCCGGCGCGGCCCTCGTAGAGGGTGCCGCACTTGTCGACGAGGAAGTTGTAGCCGATGTCCCGCCAGCCCATGCTCTTGACGTGGTAGCGGTAGATACCGCGGATGACGGACGGGGCCTGCGAGCACTTGTAGTTGTTGCCCGAGGCGGTGTGGTGCACGAACGCCGCCTTGACCGACTTGGTGTAGACGAAGCCCCGTTCGCGCAGCTTCTCGTCCGCGCCCCAGCCGCTCCGGGTGACGATGCGCGGGCGCGGGCCGACGTACGGCTGGGCGCGCGGTGTTCCGGCCCGTGGGGCACCGCGCAGGGCGAGCGCTTCCCGCTCGGTGTCCTTCTTGCTCAGCGACGGGATCTCGGCGGCGCCGAGGGGGACGAGGTCGGTGTTGGCGGCGGAGGCGCCGGCCGCGGCGTCGTCCAGGTCGAGACCGGTGCGGGAGGCGTCGGCCGGTGAGCCCTGGCGCTTGGGTTCGGTGCCGGGGTCGACCAGGTCCAGGCGCAGCCCCGAGGGCAGGGGTGCCGAGGAGCCGGTGCGGCCGTCGCCGGTGGCCGGTGCGGCGTCGGCCCTGACTCGTAGCTCCACGGCGTCCGAGTCGCCCACCCACAGCGGGGCCGTGGCACCCCGCACCCGGCCCGAGGCGCTTTCCGCGGTGTCCGGGTCGGCCCCGTGGTCGGCGTTGTGCGTCTCGATGTCCTGCCAGCCGGACCACTTGCCGGTGGCGACGGAGCGGGTGCGGACCTGGACCTGGCCGTGGAGTTCGGTGCCGGGGTTGTCCCAGACCACGCCGACGAGCGAGAAGCGGCGTACGTCCTGGCGGTGCACGACCTGCTCGGAGGCGGAGCCGAGGTCGCGGGCACGGGTGAGGGGGACGAGGGGCAGCGACTGGGTCCTGCCGGGCACGGCGGCGTCGGCCGGCCGGCCGACGGTCGTGGCCCCGTCCGCGGTCGGCGCCGGTCTCACGGGCGCGGCGGTCGCGGGCGCGGCGGTCGCGGGCAGGGTCAGCGGGAGGGCGAGTACGGCCGCGCAGGTGAGACCGACCGAGGGGGCACCGATGGAAGAGGAGAAATGTCCACGCATGCCCCTGATCTTGAACATAGTCATACATATCTGTCCATCGGTGAACTGACGGCCCGTCGGCTGTCGCTCCTCCGAACCGGTGGCCCCGCCGGCCGGTGCGCGCCCGCGCCGCCGCGTACCCTTGCGCGGGTGAACGCCACCGATCGCACCCCTGCCGACCTGCTGCGTTCCGCGCTCGCCGCGGATCCCGCACGCCCCCTGGTGACCTTCTACGACGACGCCACGGGCGAACGCGTCGAACTGTCCGTGGCCACGTTCGCCAATTGGGTGGCCAAGACCGCGAATCTGCTCCAGGGCGATCTGGCCGCCGGGCCCGGGGACCGGGTCGCGCTCCTGCTGCCCGCGCACTGGCAGACCGCGGTGTGGCTGCTGGCGTGTTCGTCGGTGGGCGCGGTCGCGGACGTGGCCGGGAATCCCGCCGCGGCCGACGTCGTGGTGAGCGGGCCGGACTCGCTGGAGGCGGCGCGGGCCTGCTCCGGCGAGCGGGTCGCGCTGGCGCTGCGCCCGCTGGGCGGGCGGTTCCCGCAGCCACCGGACGGTTTCCTCGACTACGCCGTGGAGGTGCCGGGTCAGGGGGACCGGTTCGCGCCCTTCGCGCCGGTGGATCCGGAGGAGCCGGCGCTGATCGTGGCCGGGGCGGAGATGACGGGGGCCGAGGTCGTGGAGCGGGCCCGCGCGGACGCGCCCGCGCTGGATCTGACCGGGCCCGGTTCCCGGCTGCTGTCCGGGCTGCCGTACGACACCTGGGAAGGGCTCAGCGCGGGTCTGTACGCGCCGCTGGCCGTCGGCGGGTCCGTGGTGCTGTGCCGGCACCTGACACGACTGGACGAGGCGGCCCTGACCAAGCGAATGGAAACCGAACGCGTGACCGCGGCCCGCCACTGACCGGACGGCTCCGCCCGACAGCAACGGCCCACCGACCGAACCGGCAACCACCCTCGCCGTCCGGAGCGGGAGGCGACCGACAGCGGCGGCTGCCCGACCCGGAACGAGCCCCACACCGCCCGGTAACGAATGCGCCCCCACCCGGGGAACGAGCACGCTGGCGCCGGAGGGCGAACGCGGCCCCGCCGACCGGAGCAGGCGGCGACCGCGCGGCAGACCCAATCGCCCGAGCCCACCGGAACACGAGGCGGCGAGCAGCGGTAGCGGCCCCGCCGAGGTGCGGGCGCGGCGAGGGTGGCCGGAGCTGACGGTGGGCCCGGCGATGCGCTGCGGCCGGTCGCGGGCGGCGGTCCCACCCGGGAACGAATGCGGTCCGCCCGGAAAGCGAGTGCGGCTCCGTCGGAGCGAGCGGGCGGCGGCGTCGGGCTCCGGGGGGTTCGGAGGGACCGGGGAGGGGTGTTACCGGGGGTTGCGTGCGTGTTTTGGGTTGGTTGTCGTGCTGGGGTGTCCCGCTGGCGCGGACAGCTCGTTGAAAATCACCTGATTGGAGTAGTAGGGGGCCGCCTCTCGGACCGTCGCGGGCCATCGTCGTAGGAGCAGGGCGACACGCTCGTACGCCACGAGGGGGTGGTCCGGACGTGACCGACACCGCAGGTACGCCCCGCGGGAGCGAACCCGGTCCGGGCGCGGGTGCCTCCGCCACCGCATACGGGTTGATACGCCGGCGCCGGCGGCGCTGGACGCAGGGGGCGGTCCTGGGGCTGGCGGCGCTGGTCCTGCTGGGCGCGGGCGGCGGATGGGTCGCGTACACGAGGCTCGACGGCAACATCACGGCGGACGAGGCGGCCGCCGCCGAACTGGCCCGCTATGAGCGTGAGCGGCCCACGGCGCTGGTGCGCGGCGCGCAGAACATCCTGCTCATCGGCTCCGACACGCGTTCGGGGGACGGCAACGGGGCGTACGGGCGGGACACGGGGACCGGGCGGTCCGACACCGCGATCCTGCTGCACCTGGGCGCCGACCGGCACGGCGCCACCGCGGTGTCCCTCCCCCGGGACCTGATGGTCGCCGTGCCGAGCTGTCTGCGCCCGGACGGCGGGCGCAGCGCACCGGTCTTCGCGATGCTCAACAGCGCCTTCGAGACGGGCGGTTCCGCCTGCGCGGTGCGCACCGTCGAGAAGCTGACCGGCATCCGGATCGATCACTACGCCGTAGTCGACTTCAGCGGGTTCAAGGAGATGGTGGACGCCGTCGACGGGGTGGAGGTGTGTCTGCGGGAGCCCGTGGACGACAGGGCCGCCGGGCTGCGGCTGCCCGCGGGCCGGGTCACGCTCGACGGCGAGCAGGCGCTCGGCTATGTGCGGGCCCGCGAGTCGCTGGGCGACGGGAGCGACACCGGCCGCATGGAACGCCAGCAGCAATTCCTGGGCGCGCTGGTCGCCAAGACCCGGACCAACGACGTCCTGCTGAACCCGGTGAAGCTGTATCCGCTGCTGGAGGCGGCCACTTCGGCGCTCACCACCGACCCCGGACTGGCACGTTTGCGCGGTTTGTACCAACTCGTGCGCGGGCTGCGGAACATCCCCACCGAAAAAATGCAGTTCCTGACCGTTCCCCGGGAGTCGTACCCCTCCGATGCCAATCGCGACCAACTCCTCGAACCGAAGGCGGAAAAGCTGTTCGAGCGGCTGCGGTCCGATGCCCCGGTGACGATCACCGGGCGGATTCCATCGGAATCGGCGACAAAAAGTGGCAATTCAGGTGGCCGGAACGACCCCTCCCCGGCACCGGCCTTCCGGGGGAACACCGCCGCCGAGGACCCCTGCGGGTAAAGCGCGCGCCAAGGGAACAGACGTCCGTCCAGAAATATGAGGCGGATTGCCCGGTTGTAGGGACGTGGAATTTGTCACCGCCGTCGCTTGACGCTGAACTGGGCGGATAGTGTGAGCGATCCGGTGCACCATGCCACGAGGTCCGTCCTGGGGCCGTGCACTGTTTGAACCGAGACCCGAGCGCCTGAGGGGGAAGGCGCCGCGTGGCCCCGACGGAGGATTCGGACAACCGTGGACGCGCAAGGCCGTGGGCGGGCGGACAACATCGATCCCGCAGACCAGTGGGTACTCAATCCGAACACCGGCGAATACGAACTGCGACTGACTCCTTCCGCACCGCAGTCGTCGGTGCCCGGGCCGCGCAGATCCGATTCCCGGGAATCCGACCGTGCGCCACGGGAGAGAACGGCGGCGCCGGGCCGGCAGCAGAGCAGGGCACCGGGCCGGGAGACGGGCCGGGCGCCGGGCCGGGAGGTTCCGCCGCAGCGCAGACGGCGGGCGGAGCCCGAGCCGCCGGCCGGCCGGCGCGGCCGACGCCCGGCCAAGAAGAAGTCGAAGGCGAAGAAGGCCGTGATGTGGACCGGCGGCACCATGGCGTTCGTCCTGATCGCCACCGGTGCCGCCGCCTACGCCTACCTCAAGCACCTTGAGGGCAACGTCACCACCACGGACGTGGGCAGCGCGGGCAAGCAGGGCTTCAGCAAGGACGAGGCCTTCAACATCCTGATCATCGGCACCGACAAGCGCACCGGCAAGGGCAACGAGGGCTACGGCGACAACGGCAGCGTCGGGCACGCCGACACCAATGTCCTGCTGCATGTCTCCAAGGACCGGACGAACGCCACCGCGCTGAGCATCCCGCGCGACCTGATCGTGGACGTCCCGGACTGCCCGACGAAGCAGGAGGACGGCAGCGAGAAGGTCGTCCCGGGCACGGACGGCGTCCGCTTCAACACCAGCCTGGGCCAGGACGGCCGTGACCCCGGCTGCACCATGCGCACGGTGGAGTCGGTCACCGGCATCCCCGTCGACCACTTCATGATGGCCGACTTCAACGCGGTGAAGACGCTGACGTCGGCCGTCGGCGGGGTCGATGTGTGTCTCGACCACGCGGTGAACGACCCGAAGTCGCATCTGAACCTGCCCGCGGGCGAGTCCAAGATCGAGGGCGAGCAGGCGCTGGCGTTCGTCCGTACCCGGCACGCCTGGGGCAACCAGGGCGACCTGGACCGCATCAAGGTGCAGCAGCAGTTCCTGGCGTCGCTGATGCGCAAGATGGCCTCCAGCGACACCCTGACCAGCCCGACCAAGCTGGTGTCGCTGGCCGAGGCCGCCACCAAGGCGCTGACCGTGGACACCGGCATCGGCAAGGTCAGCACGCTGAAGGACGTGGCGCTTGAGCTGAAGAAGGTGCCGACGAAGAACATCAGCTTCATGACGGTGCCGGTGCTGGACAACCCGGCGGAGACGGTCAAGGCGACCGTCGTCGTCAACAAGAGCACGGCTCCCGCGATCTTCGACGCGATCAAGAACGACGTCTCCTTCACCGAGGTGAAGAAGAAGCAGAAGGCGCAGAAGGACGCGCAGGCCGCCCGGCTCAAGGGCACCAAGTCCGACGCGTCCGAGGTCCGGGTGCGCATCCTCAACGGCGGCGCCGTGTCCGGCAGCGCGCAGGAGACCCTGCAGTGGCTGCAGAACGACGAGGGTGTGCTCAAGTCGGAGAACGCGGGCAACGCCCCGGCGGAGCTGGCCAAGACCACCCTGGAGTACGCGCCGGACCAGGCGCCGCAGGCCCGTAGGCTGGCCGCCATCATGGGGTTGTCCGGTTCCGCGATGAAACCGGGCGAGAGCGTGACCAACTCCCAGGGGCTGCCGGCGATGACGCTGACCCTGGGCAAGGACTTCAAGGGTGCGGGCGTGTCCCTCACCGCTCCGACAAAGGCGCCGGAAGTGGACAAGTCCACGGCAGACAAGGTCAAGTGCGCCTCGTAGGTAACCCAACGGGCCCGTCGCGCGTCTAACCCGACGCGGGACGGGCCCGTTGCAAGGCGCAGGGTGGGGAGGGCAGGGATTTGGCGCAGAGCGGTGTGCGGGGGGAGGCTCCCGCGGTCGACGACACGATGTCGCTCGCACCGCGGGAACCAGGCGCGTCCGACGGACGCGGCCGGCACGGCGGCGGGCGGCGCGGGGGCGGCCCGAGCGGTGACAAACGGGGCCGCGGACGGCGTGCGCTGCGCTGGTCGGCGACGGTGCTCGCGGTGCTGATACTCGGCACGGCGGGCGCCGGCTACCTCTACTACCAGCACCTCAACGGAAACATCCAGAAGGGCCAGCGCAGCAGCGGCGACTCCAAGGCGCACAGGGCCCAGCCGAACGCGGCCGGGCAGACGCCGATGAACATCCTGCTGCTCGGCTCCGACAGCCGTAACTCGGACGAGAACGTGAAGCTCGGCGGCAGCAGGGACAACCGGGGCAACCCGCCGCTCGCCGACGTGCAGATGCTCATCCACCTGTCCGCGGACCGCAAGAGCGCGGCCGTGGTGAGCATTCCGCGGGACACCCGGGTCGACATCCCCGCGTGCAAGGACCCGGAGACCGGCGAGACGTTCCAGGCGACCAACACGATCATCAACGCGTCGCTGGCCCGCGGCGGGGCGGGCTGCACGCTGGCCACCTGGGAGAACCTCACCGGGGTCTATATCGACCACTGGATGACGATCGACTTCGCCGGCGTGGTGAAGATGGCGGACGCCATCGGCGGGGTCGACGTGTGTGTGAACCAGAACGTGTGGGACCGCCCGCTGCCCGGCGTGCCCGGCGGCTCCGGCCTGAAGCTGACGGCCGGCACCAAGAAGGTGAAGGGCAAGCAGGCGCTCCAGTGGCTGCGCACCAGGCACGCCTGGGGCAGTGACATCCTGCGGGCACGAGCCCAGCACATGTACATGAACTCGATGATCCGCACGCTGAAGCAGCAGAACGTCTTCACGGACACCGGCCGGCTGATGGGCCTCGCCGAGGCGGCCACCAAGTCCCTGAAGGTCTCGGAGGAGATCGGCACGGTCAGGAAGCTGTACGACCTGGGCATGCAGCTCAAGACGGTGCCGACGAACCGCATCACCATGACGACGATGCCGTGGGTCGAGGACTCGCAGGACGCCAACCACGTCCTGCCGGACCCGGTCGACGCGGAGAAGATGTGGCAGATGCTCCGCGACGACGTGCCGTTCGACGACAAGGGCGCGGCGGACAAGGAGAAGAAGCCGGCCGCGACGGCCGAGGCGACCAAGGCGCCCTCGGTCGGCGCCGACCGGCTCGGGGTGCTGGTGCAGAACGCCACCCGGACCACCACCGAGGCCCCGGTTCCCGGTCGGGCGCGCACGATCGGCCAGGTGCTGGTGCAGCACGGCTACACCAGGGCGACGGCGGACACATCGGCGCCGCTGTCCGAGGACGCGACGGTGGTGCGCTATCCGAGCGCGGACCTGGAGGGCGACGCCCAGGCGGTCGCCAAGTCGCTGGGGATTCCGACGAGTTCGGTGAAGCAGTCGACCGATGTGTCGGGGGTCACCGTCGTCGTGGGCGCCGACTGGCGCGACGGCACCGCCTATCCGAAGCAGTCCAAGCCGAAGGCCGGGGACCTGCCCGGCGGTTCCGACGCCATCAACGGCTCGGACAAGGACCAGTGCATGGACGTGTACCGGCCCTACCGGTGGTAGCGCACCGAAGCGGGTTTCCGCCGCGGAGGTGAAACGGGCCCCTCCCTGCCTCGGGAGGGGCCCGTCCGCGTTCGGGCGAAGTCCGGTCGGTTCAGCGGGAGTTCAGCACCGCCGGGCGGCGGGAGGCGATGACCCGCCGGGCCAGGGAGCGCGGGCTGGTCAAAAAGCCCCAGCCCCAGGACATGTGCATGGTGGCGAGGGCCACGGGGATGCGCAGCCGGGCCGCCGGCGGCAGGCCCTTGCCCGCGGGCACCGAGCCGGCGACGATCGCCGCCAGATAGCCGCCGGGGATCACAAAGGCCCAGGGGGTGAGGACCGCGCCCACCACGAGACCCGCCGCTATCGCGCACACCGCCGTCGGCGGGGCCAGATAGCGCACGTTGATGGAGCCCTCGTGGTAGCGGGCCACGACATGCCGCCAACGGCCGTAGTCCTTGTACTGCTTGGCGAGGGCACGCACCGACGGGCGGGGGCGGTAGGACACCTTCAGCTCGGGCGAGAACCAGATCTGCCCGCCGGCCTCGCGGATGCGGAAGTTCAGCTCCCAGTCCTGGGCGCGGATGAACTCCTCGTTGTAGCCGCCCTGTTGCTCCAGTGCCTCGCGGCGGAAGACACCCAGGTAGACGGTCTCCGCCGGGCCGGCCTCGCCGCCGGTGTGGAAGGCGGCGTTGCCGACGCCGATCTTCGAGGTCATCGCGGCGGCGACGGCCCGCTCCCAGTCGTTCTCGCCCTCGGCGTGCATGATGCCGCCGACGTTCTGCGCGCCGGTCTCCTCCAGGAGCCGTACGGCGGTCGCGATGTAGTTCGGCGAGAGCATGCCGTGCCCGTCGACACGTACCACGATCGGATGGCGGGACGCCTTGATCGCGGCGTTGAGGGCGGCCGGCGTGCGGCCGGTCGGGTTCGGGACGGTGTGCACGCGCGGGTCGTCGCGGACCAGCTCGGCGGCGATCTCGTCCGTGCGGTCCGTGGACGGACCGAGGGCGATCACGACCTCCATCTCGCCGGCGTACTCCTGCGCGAGGATCGCTTGGACGGCGCCGCGCAGATGCCGCTCCTCGTCGAGGACGGGCATGATCACAGAAACTGCGGGGAGCCGCACGTCGGGCTTGGCGTTCATAGGGGGCTCACGTTACCGCGAATGGGGGACACGGGTGCGCGCCGCCGGGGCGCTGACGCGGGCTGGAGATCGTATGGGCCTACGGTGCTCCCGGATCCCACGTACGGCCGTCGTCCGGAGGTGTCCCCTTGTCCGCCAGCCCGTCCCGGCCCGCTGCCCGGCCGCAGCGCCGACCGCAGCCGCCCCGTCGTGCGCAGCGGCCGCCCGCGCGGCCGGTGCGGCCCGTGCGCCAGAAGCGGCCCCGCTGGGCCATGCGGGCGGTGACGACGCTGTCCGTGGTGGTGCTCGCCTCGGCCGGGATCGGGCACGCGGTGGTCAGCAGCCTGGACGCGGACATCGCCCGGGTGGATCCGTTCCGGGACATGAAGAACCGGCCGAGCGGCGGGCACGGCACGAACGTCCTGCTGGTCGGCACCGACGGCCGGGACAAGATCAGCGAGGAGCAGCGGCGGCGGTTCCGGCTGGGCGGGGCGCCGTGCCACTGCACCGACACGATCATGATCGTGCACATCTCGGAGGACCGGGAGCGGGCCACCGTGGTGAGCCTGCCGCGTGACTCGTACGCCGAGGTGCCCGAGCACGTCGACGAGACCACCGGGGCACGCCACGGACCGCATCCGCTGAAGCTCAACGCGGCCTACGCGGAGGGCGGGCCGCAGCTGACCGTGCGCACGGTGGAGCACATGACCCATGTGAAGATCGACCACTATCTGGAGGTCGACTTCACCAGTTTCATGAAGACGGTCGACGTGGTCGGCGGGGTGCGGATCTGCACCACGACACCGCTGAAGGACTCGTTCACCGGTCTCGACCTCGCGCCCGGCACCCATACGCTGATGGGCGGCGAGGCGCTGCAGTACGTCCGTTCGCGGCATGTCGACGGGGCCAGCGACCTCGGCCGGATGCAGCGCCAGCAGCGGTTCCTGGCGGCGCTGATCGAGCGGGCGACCTCCTCAGGGGTGCTGCTGAACCCGATGAGGTTCCGGGACGTGACACGGGCGGTGCTGGGCTCGGTCCGGGCGGACACCGGTTTCGGCACGGACGAACTGCTCGACCTGGGCCGCGCGATGCGCACCTTCTCCCCCGCCTCCTCCGAGTTCACCACCGTGCCGATCGGGCAGATGGCGTTCCCGGTCAAGGGCATCGGGTCGACCCTGAAGTGGGACCGGGTCCGGGCGGAGCAGCTGTTCCGGTCGCTGCGCGAGGACAAGCCGCTCACCGTGGAGCGGCGGCCGACGCAGGCCCCGTCCGTGCCGGTGGACGTGGCGCCGCAGCAGATCCGGGTGCAGGTGGAGAACGGCACCGGTACGGAGGGGCTCGGCAAGCGGGTGGACGCGGCCCTCGCCGCGACCGGCTTCGCCACCACCGGGCGGCCGGTGACCTCGTCGGAGCGTGAGGTGCGGCGCACGGTGGTCGTCTACGACCCGCGCTGGGACCGCTCGGCCCGGTCGGTGGCGGCGGCGCTGCCCGGCAGCGAGCTGCGGTCGGTGCCGGACCAGGGGCCGGTGCTCAGGGTGATCGCGGGGGCGGACTTCCACGAGGTGCACAAGGTGAAGGCGCCGCCGCCCGCGCAGGCCCGGCCGGGTGCGGTGCGCGGCGACGAGGTGCTGTGCCCCGGCAAGGACAAGGCGTCCTTCTGAGCGGGTCCGCTCCGCTGGTCTGGCCGTGGGGCGTCGTTGTCGGGTGCGGCGGCGTCGTGGCTGGTCGCGCAGTTCCCCGCGCCCCTTTGGGGGCACTGTCGGGCCGCGGCGCACTTCACTGCTCGGCGGTCGCCGGATGGCGGGACATGGCCGAGCGGAGTAGGACGGAAGCACAGGGGCCCGTCGGGCCCCCTTCGTTCCCCGTGGAGGAGCCATGACCCAGCCCGGAACCATGCCGGCCATGACCCAGCAGATGCAGGACTGCATCCAGGCGTGCATGAGCTGCCACAGCGTGTGCGAGGAGACGATGAGCTCCTGCCTGTCGATGGGCGGCCAGGCCCAGATGCAGATCATGCGCGCGCTCATGGACTGCTCGGAGATGACCCGGATGTGCGCGGACATGATGATGCGGCGCTCGCCGATGTCCGCGGAGATGTGCCGGATGTGCGCGATGGCGTGCGACATGTGCGCGGAGGCGTGTATGGCCATGCCGGACGACGCCCAGATGCAACGCTGCGCCGAGGCGTGCCGCCGCTGCGCGGAGACCTGCCGAGCCATGGCAACCACCCGAACCTGACCCCACAGAGGGCACCCCCCAGGGTGCCCTCACCAACACGCCCCAAAGGCGCGCGGGGCTGTATCAACATGCGGCTCCGCCGCGCGGCCGCCCCCAGCGCCGCACCCGAACGACAACAGCAGCCCCCAAAGGGGCGCGGGGAACTGCGCGCCCAGCCACAACGGAAGCCGCACCCGAACGACAACCCACCACACCCCTCACCCCCAACCAGACCAACACCGGCTGGCCAGCGCCCCAAAGGGGCGCGGGGAACTGCGCGCCCAGCCACAACGGGAGCCGCACCCGAACAACAACCCACCACGCCCAGCCACAACGCCGCCGCACCCGAACGACGACGCACCACGGCCAAACCAGCGGAGCTAACCCGTGACGGTGACCTTCTCGTCGTTGTTCAGTTCGTTCACCAGCGTCTTGACCTTGGCCTTGTCCCAGACCAGGTTCCCCCCGGTGGAACCGGAGATCGGCATGTTCATCGAGGTGCCGTCGCCACCGCTGACGCCCTTCATCGCCCAGAACATGGACGCCAGGTTCCACAGGCTCATGTCCTTGTCGACGGTCAGCGAGTCCAGGCCCGCACCCAGCGTCGGGTACAGCTTGAACGGGTTGAGGACCGTGGACGGCGTCGCCACCTGGTGGGCAAGGGCCGACAGGAACTTCTGCTGGTTCTTGGTGCGTTGGAGGTCGGAGGCGGCGAAGGCGTGCCGGGTGCGCACGAAGGCCAGCGCCTGCTCGCCGTTCAGCGTCTGCTTGCCCGCCTTGAAGTCGGCGCCCGAGTACTTGTCCTTGAAGCCCTTGTCGATGGTGATGTCGACGCCGCCGACCGCGTCCACGATGTTCGCGAAGCCGGCGAAGCCTATCTCCACGTAGTGGTCGATGTGCAGACCGGTGTTGAACTCGACCGCGCGGACCAGCAGGGTCGGCCCGTCCTCCGCGTAGGCCGCGTTGAGCTTCGTGTGCCGCCCCGTGCCCTGGTAGACCTTGCCGGACGTCGAACCCTTGTAGCTCGGGATCTCCACGTCCGAGTCGCGGGGCAGTGAGATCAGCGTGTCGCCGTTGCCGCCGACGTGCAGGATCATCATCGAGTCGGTGCGCTGTCCCTCGGCGGAGCCGGTGTGCAGCTTCTTCTTCTCCTCGTCCGACATGCCCTTGCGGCTGTCGGAGCCGACGATCAGGTAGTTGGTGCCCTCGCCCGCCTCCGGCCGTTCGATGACCTTCGAGAGGTCGACGTCCCGGTTCAGCTTGGAGTCGGCCCAGAAGTAGGTCGCGACGGTGGTGACGACGAGGACGCCGACCACGGTGATCGCGGTCCACTTGATCCGGCGCCGCCAGTTCGGCGCGGGCCGCGGCCCGCGGGGGTCCGGTCCGGCGGGCCCGCCCGGACCGTCGCCGCCGGGCCTGCCGTAGACCTGTCCGGTGTTGTAGCCGCTGTCGTAGCCGTGCGGGTCGCCGTAGTCGTCGTAGCCCTGGCCGTCGGTGTACGTCGGCTGCTGCGGGACCTGGCCGTGCGGCGGCGCCGACGGGCCGGGGCCGCCGTATCCGCGCTGTCCTGGCGGGGTCGCCTGGCCGCGCCGTACCTGGCGCATCACGCGGGCGCCCTCAGGCTGCGCGCCGGCGCTGCCGCGTCCGTAGCGGCTTCCGCGGTTCTCGTCGGACCATCCCTCGGGCCAATCATTCATGCGCCCCAGTGTGCAGGGCAGGGCTGTATGGCTTACAAGGGCCGTCGGAAAATAAGAGCGCCGCTGTTGCCAACCTGACACAAATTCCGCAGACGCCGGCTCGGCATATGGTGGAGGCCATGACAGACCAGGCCCGCACAGCGGAATCCGACATTCCAGGCAAGCCCACGTCGGCGTCCCGCACCACGCTCAGCCACATCATGACCCACGGCGACACCAACCTGCTGGGCACGGTGCACGGCGGAGTGATCATGAAGCTGGTCGACGACGCGGCGGGCGCGGTGGCCGGCCGGCACAGCGGGGGTCCCGCCGTGACCGCCTCCATGGACGAGATGGCGTTCCTCGAACCGGTCCGCGTCGGCGATCTGGTCCATGTGAAGGCGCAGGTCAACTGGACCGGGCGGACCTCGATGGAGATCGGTGTGCGGGTCCTCGCGGAACGCTGGAACGAGTCGGCCCCGGCCACCCAGGTCGGCTCCGCCTACCTGGTGTTCGCCGCGGTGGACGCGGACGGCAGGCCCCGCCGGGTGCCGCCGGTGCTCCCGGAGACCGACCGGGACCGCCGCCGCTACCAGGAGGCCCAGATCCGCCGCACCCACCGCCTCGCCCGCCGCCGGGCGATCCGGGAACTGCGCGAGAAGCGGGCGGCGGAGGGGTTCGACGACTGAACACCGCCCGCGGGCGGGGCCGGTCACGGTCTCTCACGCTCCGCGGCCGCAGGGGCGCCGACGCGGTGACGGCGCTGATCACCGTTGGGTGACCGAGATGTCAGGGAGCCGCCCGCCCGGCGCCCACGTGAGCTTGCCGACAGCGGGCACATTGCCCGCCGCAGGGCGCCGAAAGCCCCCGGCTATGCTCGGCCTCGCATCGCATCCGTTCCCCCTGGAGCACCCATGAGCCTGAAGATCACCGTGATCGGAACCGGCTATCTCGGCGCCACGCACGCCGCGGCCATGGCCGAACTGGGCTTCGAGGTGCTGGGGCTCGACGTCGTACCCGAGAAGATCGCGCTGCTCCAGCGCGGCGAGGTCCCGATGTACGAGCCGGGGCTCAGGGAGTTGCTGCGCAAACACGTGGCCGGCATCGAGGGCGCCACCGGGCGGCTGCGGTTCACCCTGGACTGGGCCGAGGTCGCCGCGTTCGGCGATGTGCACTTCGTCTGTGTGAACACCCCGCAGAAGCACGGCGAGTACGCGGCGGACATGTCGTACGTCGACGCGGCGATCGCCTCCCTCGCGCCGCATCTGACCGGCCCCGCCCTCGTCGTCGGCAAGTCCACCGTGCCCGTCGGCTCCGCGGAACGCCTGGCCGCCTATCTGACCGCGCACGCGCCCGCCGGCGCCGACGCCGAACTGGCCTGGAACCCGGAGTTCCTACGGGAGGGCTTCGCCGTCGAGGACACCCTGCACCCGGACCGGATCGTGGTGGGCGTACGCAGCGAGCGGGCGGAGAAGCTGCTGCGCGAGGTGTACGCGGCGCCGGTCGGCGAGGGCACGCCGTTCGTCGTGACCGACTTCCCGACCGCCGAGTTGGTGAAGACCTCCGCGAACTCCTTCCTGGCCACCAAGATCTCGTTCATCAACGCGATGGCGGAGGTGTGCGAGGCCGCCGGCGGCGATGTGGCCCGGCTCGCCGAGGCCATCGGCTACGACGACCGGATCGGCAAGAAGTTCCTGCGCGCCGGGATCGGCTTCGGCGGAGGCTGTCTGCCCAAGGACATCCGGGCGTTCATGGCCCGGGCCGGAGAGCTGGGCGCGGACCAGGCGCTGACCTTCCTGCGCGAGATCGACTCCATCAACATGCGCCGCCGCGGCCAGATGGTCGAGATGGCCCGGGAGGCGCTGGGCGGCGGCTCCTTCCTGGGCAAGCGGGTCGCGGTGCTCGGGGCGGCCTTCAAACCCGACTCGGACGACGTGCGGGACTCGCCCGCGCTCAACGTGGCGGGCCAGATCCATCTCCAGGGCGGACAGGTGACGGTGTACGACCCGAAGGGCATGGACAACGCCCGCCGGGTCTTCCCGACGCTCGGCTACGCGGACTCGGCGCTGGATGCCGTGCGCGGCGCGGACGTCGTCCTGCACCTGACCGAGTGGCGGGAGTTCCGCGAGCTGGACCCGGCCGAGCTGGGCGCGGTGGCCGCGGCGAAGGTGATCCTCGACGGCCGCAACGCCCTGAACCCCGACCTGTGGCGCCGCTCCGGCTGGACCTACCGCGCCATGGGCCGCCCCACCGCATAACCCGGGAACCGACCCGACCGGGCGCTTTAAGGGACGCCGGGGGCGCACGAGGACGGCCCCTACGACACGACGCGCATGGCCGCCCGGCGGTACGCGCCGGCCCGGGTGAAGCCCAGGCGCTGCGACACGCCCACGATGCCAAGCCGCCCAGGGACGCGCGAAGCCCGCCCCCCACGCCGGAGCCCCGCCCTCGCCCCGGCAGGGTTCACACCCCCCACCGACGCAGGCCACCCCGACCCCTCCGCCGCCCGGCCACCGGCCGCCACCGCGTGCGCGGTCGGCGGGCGGTCCGGGGCACGCGGGCGGTGACCCTGACGGTGCGGGATGCCACGGTGCGAGCCGACCGCGGCCTCGCGGAACCACGCCGGTCGCACGACGCAGGGCCGCCCTCACCCGGCACGCCCCGCACCCCGCCCGCCGGTGCAGGCCCTCCCGGCGCGCCAGGCCGTCGGCGGACCCTCCAACGCGGGACCCGCCCGATGACACGACGCGGGGCGCCCCCGCCCGCCGGTGCAGGGCCTCCAGGCGTACCGAAGCAGGCCGCCCCTCGGGCCTTCGGGGCGCGGTTGATCGAGCGGCGCCTGGTGGGGATGACGCCGGTTCGGCCGAGGCTCAGTCGGCCGAACCGGCGTCCTGGTGCATTCTGCCGCACCGGGTCGGCTGCTCCCCCAAGGGGCGCGGGGCTGTATCGACATGCGGCTCCGCCGCGTTGGGGGTCCCCCTGTTCGAGCGACGCCGAGAACGTGGGGGAGCGACCAGCCACGACGGCGCCGCAGCCGACCGATGGGCGCGGCCGGGGCACGGGGTCCGTCGCTATCCCGCCTCCTTGGCCCGGTACCGCCGCATCTTCGCGCGCGCCCCGCACACCTGCATCGAGCACCAGCGGCCGCGGCCCGCGGGACTGCGGTCGTAGTACGCCCAGTGGCAGGTCACGGCCTCGCACGCCTTCAGCCGCAGCCACGTGCCGGCCACCAGCGCCTCGGCGACGGCGGCGGCGACCCGGGAGAGCAGCGGGGAGCCGTCGGCGGCGGGGACGAGGGCCGCGGTGCCGTCCCGGTCGTCGACGGACAGGTACAGCGGCGCGTGCGCGAGCAGCCGGTCGAGCGGGGTCACCTCGCGGTGCGGCGGGTGGCCCGCGTGGGCGAGCAGGGTGGCGCGCAGCGACTCGCGCAGTTCGCGCGCCGCCGGCAGTTCCCCGGCGCCGATGGCGAAGCGCGCCCGGCCGTCCGCCGTGTCGAGCGCGTCGGCGCCCGACTCGATGTCCAGGGTGTTGACCAGGCGCTCGATCAGCGCCAGTCCACCGGGTGCGGGCGATCGCTCACTCATGCTTGCGACGTTACCCCTCATGCGGGAGCATGCAGTAACGGTTACCCGTATCCCCGTTCTGGGGGTAACCAGCGATCGAGGAGGAAAGTCATGACCTACGCCAAGCTGGGCGCCGTCGTTCTGGACTGTCCCGATCCCCGCGCGCTCGCCGGGTTCTACGCCGAGGTGATGGGCGGCACCGTCGAGACGCACCCCGAGGAGCCCGACTGGGTGGATGTGAAGGTGCCCGGCGGGCAGACGCTGGCCTTCCAGGCGGCGCCCGGGCATGTGCCGCCGAAGTGGCCGGAGCCCGGCCACTCCCAGCAGTTCCACCTGGACCTCACGGTGGAGGACCTGGACGCGGCCGAGGAGAGCGTCCTCGCCCTGGGCGCGACCGCACTCGACACGGCGGACCGCTCGCGCACCTGGCGGGTGTACGCGGACCCGGCAGGCCACCCGTTCTGCCTGTGCGCCTGCTGACCGGGAGAAGGGGTACGGCCCAGTGCCCCCGGGCCGCCTCGGTCGCCTCGTAGGGCGGGGCGGGCGGCTGTGGCCGCCACCCCGCCCGGGCGGTCAGCCGTCCAGTGACTCGATCGTGGCGTTGGACGGGCCGCGCGTCGCCTGGAGCGAGCGGGCCACGTCCTCCGCCGCGCCCAGCACCCGTACCGCGTTCTGCCAGGTCAGCTTGGCCAGGTCGGACGTGGACCAGCCGCGGTCGAGCAGTTCGGCGATCAGGTTCGGATAGCCGGAGACGTCGTTCAGGCCGTCCGGTGTGAAAGGCGTGCCGTCGTAGTCGCCGCCGATGCCGAGGTGGTCGATGCCCGCGACCTCACGCATGTGGTCCAGATGGTCGGCGACGGTGGCCACCGTGGCGACGGGACGCGGGTGCGCCTCCTCGAAGGCCCGGTGGACCTTCATCGCCTCCTCGGTCGTGTCCAGGTGGTGGAAGCCGTGCGCGCGCATGTTGTCGTCGGCCGCTGCCGTCCAGTCCACGGCGGCCTGGAGCACGAACTTCGGTACGAACGTCACCATCGCCATGCCGCCGTTCGCGGGCAGCCGTTCCAGGACGTCGTCGGGGATGTTGCGCGGGTGGTCGCACACCGCACGGGACGAGGAGTGCGAGAAGATCACCGGCGCGGACGTGGCGTCCAGCGCGTCCCGCATCGTCGTCGCCGCCACATGGGATAGATCGACGAGCATGCCCAGCCGGTTCATCTCCCCTACGACCTCGCGGCCGAAGGCCGACAGACCGCCGACGCCCGGCTCGTCGGTCGCCGAGTCCGCCCACGGCACGTTGTCGTTGTGGGTGAGCGTCAGATAGCGCACGCCCAGGTCGTACAGGCCGCGCAGGGTGCCGAGCGAGCAGCCGATGGAGTGGCCGCCCTCCGCGCCCATGAGCGAGGCGATACGGCCGTCCGCGCGCGCCGCCTCCATGTCGGCCGCGGTCAGCGCGGGCGCCAGGTCCTTCGGGTAGCGGGCCAGCAACTGCCGTACGCAGTCGATCTGTTCGAGGGTGGCCGGGACCGCGTCGGGCAGGTCCGAGCGGACGTACACCGACCAGTACTGCGCGCCCACGCCGCCCTCGCGCAGCCGCGGCAGGTCGGTGTGCAGATGCGCGTTCTGGTGGTCGGCGATGTCTCGGGCGGCGAGGTCGTAACGGACCTGCTCGCGCAGCGCCCACGGCAGGTCGTTGTGGCCGTCGACCACGGGGTGTTGGCGCAGCAGCGCCCTGGCTCGGTCCAGTGAGGTCATACCTGTCACTTCCCGAAACCGAAGCCGTTCGACCCTTCGGCCTTGGCGCGCAGCCGTTTGCCCTTCTCGGTCGCCTGGTCGTTCAGCTCCTGCTGGAAGTCCCGCATGCGGGCGAGGAGTTCACCGTCGTGCGCGGCGAGGATGCGGGCCGCGAGGAGGCCGGCGTTGCGGGCGCCGCCGACGGAGACGGTGGCCACGGGGACGCCGGCCGGCATCTGCACGATCGACAGCAGGCTGTCCATGCCGTCGAGGTGCTTCAGCGGGACCGGGACGCCGACGACCGGCAGCGGCGTGACCGAGGCGAGCATGCCGGGCAGATGGGCGGCGCCGCCCGCGCCCGCGATGATCACCTTCAGCCCGCGCTCCGCCGCCTGCTCGCCGTACGCGATCATCTCGCGCGGCATGCGGTGCGCGGAGACGACGTCGACCTCGTAGTCGATCTCGAACTCGGCGAGGGCCTTGGCGGCGGCCTCCATGACGGGCCAGTCGGAGTCCGACCCCATGACGATGCCAACAACAGGGCTCATTCGGTGATGGTGCCTCTCAGGTAGCCGGCTGCGTGGCGGGCGCGCTCCAGCACGTCGTCCAGGTCGTCGCCGTAGGTGTTGACGTGCCCCACCTTGCGGCCGGGCTTCACGTCCTTGCCATACATATGGATCTTGAGCTGGGGGTCCCGGGCCATGCAGTGCAGATACGCCGAGTACATGTCGGGGTAGTCGCCGCCGAGCACATTGACCATGACGGTCCACTTCGCGCGCGGGCGCGGGTCGCCGAGCGGGAGGTCGAGGACCGCGCGGACATGGTTGGCGAACTGCGACGTGATCGCGCCGTCCTGGCTCCAGTGGCCGGAATTGTGCGGGCGCATCGCCAGTTCGTTGACGAGGACACGGCCGTCGCGGGTCTGGAACAGTTCGACGGCGAGGTGGCCGACGACGCCGAGTTCCTTGGCGATGCGCAGCGCCAGCTCCTCGGCCCGCAGTGCGAGCGACTCGTCCAGGCCGGGGGCCGGGGCGATCACCGTGTCGCAGACCCCGCCGACCTGCCGGGACTCCACCACCGGGTAGGCGACGGCCTGGCCGTGCGGGGAGCGTACGACGTTCGCGGCCAGCTCGCGGACGTAGTCGACCTTCTCCTCGGCGAGCACGGGGACGCCGGCGCGGAACGGGTCGGCGGCCTCCTCGGCGGACCCGACGACCCACACGCCCTTGCCGTCGTAGCCGCCGCGCACGGTTTTCAGGACGACCGGGAACCCGTCGCCCTCGGCCGCGAAGCGGGCCACGTCCTGCGGGTCGGCCACGATCCGGTGCCGTGGGCTCGGCACGCCGATGGCGTCGAGCCTCGCCCGCATCACCCCCTTGTCCTGGGCGTGCACCAGCGCGTCAGGGCCCGGGCGGACAAGCACGCCGTCCGCCTCCAGGGCACGCAGGTGCTCGGTGGGCACATGCTCGTGATCGAAGGTGATCACGTCGCAGCCCCGCGCGAACGCGCGCAGCGTGTCCAGGTCGCGGTAGTCGCCGATGACGACATCGCCGACGACCTGTGCCGCGGAGTCCTGAGGGGTGTCACTGAGGAGCTTGAATCTGATGCCCAGCGGGATGCCAGCCTCGTGTGTCATACGAGCGAGCTGGCCCCCGCCGATCATGCCGACTACCGGGAACGTCACGCCCCCAGGGTATCGGCCGCGCCACGACGACCGGATTCCGCTCCTCCCGACCGTCCTCTTATCCGTATTTCGCCCGATCTCTTTTCCTCTCTCTTGCCGACCCGTGGCCGGATGCGGAGGCGGGAGCGGTGGCCGCTGGTTAGCATGGCTGGGTCGGCGCAACCTACGGACAGGAGCCTGCACGACCATGGAACCGGGTTCCTCGGGGCTGCGAAGGCTTGTGCACGAGGTCGCCAAGTTCGGCGCCGTCGGCGGCGCGGGACTCCTCGTCAATCTGGGCGTGTTCAACCTCGTACGGCATGTCACGGAGCTGCCCGTCGTCCGGGCCAGCGTCATCGCCACCGTCGTCGCGATCGCCTTCAACTACATCGGCTTCCGCTACTTCACGTACCGGGACCGCGACAAGGGCGGCCGCACCCGGGAACTCACCTTGTTCCTGCTGTTCAGCGTGGTCGGCCTGGTGATCGAGAACGGCGTCCTGTACACGGCGACGTACGGGTTCGGCTGGGACAGCCCGCTGCAGAGCAACGTCTTCAAGTTCTTCGGCATCGCCGTCGCGACCCTGTTCCGCTTCTGGTCCTACCGCAGCTGGGTGTTCCGGGCCCTGCCCGCCCGCGAGACGGTGGTCGGCGCGGAGTCGTACCTGGCCACGGAGACCGGCAAGGACCGCCAGCGCCAGCGGATCTCCTAGACGGCGCCCCCGGCAGGGGCGCGGGGAAGCGACCGGCCGCCCCGCAGCCGCAGCCGGCAGACCACGTGAACCGGCCGGAACGAGCGGGGCGTCAACGGACCGTTGGCTGTTCCCCGTCCGGCTTCTTCAGCGGCGGCGTGCGGGACAGGAACAGGCCGAACACCGGCGGCTGGGCCTGTAGGAGTTCCAGCCGTCCGCCGTCCGCCTCCGCGAGATCGCGGGCCACGGCCAGGCCGATCCCGGTCGAGTTCCGTCCGCTGATCGCCCGCTCGAAGATCCGGGCGCCGAGGTCGGCCGGCACCCCGGGCCCCTCGTCGGTGACCTCGACCACGGCCTGGTTGCCGGTGACGCGGGTGCGCAGCGCGACCGTGCCGCCCCCGTGCATCAGCGAGTTCTCGATCAGCGCGGCCAGCACCTGGGCCACCGCGCCCGGCGTGCCCACCGCCCGCAGATGCCGCTTGCCCGAGCTGACGATGGCCCGGCCCGCGCTGCGGTAGGCGGGACGCCACTCGGCGAGCTGCTGCTGGATGACCTCGTCCAGATCGAAGCTGACCGCGGAGCCGGTACGCGGGTCACGGGCGTTCGTCAGCAGCCGCTCCACCACGTCGGTGAGCCGTTCCACCTGGGTGAGCGCCACGTTCGCCTCGTCCTTCACCGTGTCCGGGTCGTCGGTGAGGGTGATCTCCTCCAGCCGCATCGACAGCGCGGTCAGCGGGGTGCGCAGCTGGTGGGAGGCGTCGGCGGCCAGCCGCCGCTCGGCGGTGAGCATCCGGGCGATGCGCTCCGCCGAGGAGTCCAGCACATCGGCGACCCGGTCCAGCTCGGGCACCCCGTACCGCTTGTGCCGGGGGCGCGGATCGCCGGAGCCGAGCCGTTCCGCGGTCTCCGCGAGGTCGGTCAGCGGGGAGGCGAGTCGGTTGGCCTGGCGCACCGCGAGCAGCACCGCGGCGATCACCGCGAGCAGCGCCACCGCCCCGATGATCAGCAGTGTCCGGCCCACCTCACGGGTGACCGACGAGCGGGGCTCCTGGACGGTGACCCGCTCGCCCTCCTCGCCGTCGGCGCTGGACTGGATGACCTCGCCCTCGGGCTTGGTGCCGACCGTGATCGGCGCCCGGTCGGGCATCCGGATGATCGCGTACTGGTCCGTGCCGACCTGGTTGCGCAGTATGTCCGCGGTGACGTCCTCCGCGCCGAGGATGCGGCTGTCCACGATGCTGGCCAGCCGCAGCGCCTCGGAGTCCACCCGCTCCTGGGCGCTGTTGCTGATCGTCCGGGTCTCGACGATGACGAGGGACACCCCGAAGACGGCGATCACCACGAGCACCACGGCGAGCGTGGACTGGATCAGTCGGCGGCGCATGTCCTCCTACCCGGTGGCTCCCCGAAGGGGCTCAGCTCTTCTCGAAGCGGAAGCCGACCCCGCGCACGGTCGCGATGTACCGGGGGTTCGCCGCGTCGTCGCCGAGCTTCTTGCGCAGCCAGGAGATGTGCATGTCGAGCGTCTTGGTCGACGACCACCAGGTCGTGTCCCAGACCTCACGCATCAACTGGTCACGGGTGACGACCCGGCCGGCGTCCCGGACCAGGACCCGCAGCAGGTCGAACTCCTTCGCGGTGAGCTGTAGTTCCTCGTCCCCCATCCACGCGCGGTGCGACTCGACGTCGATCCGTACACCGTGCGTCGCCGGCGGCTGCTGCGGCTCCGCCGCGCCGCGGCGCAGCAGGGCCCGGACGCGCGCGAGGAGTTCGGCGAGACGGAAGGGCTTGGTGACGTAGTCGTCGGCGCCGGCGTCGAGGCCGACGACGGTGTCCACCTCGTCGGCGCGCGCGGTCAGGATGAGGATGGGCACGGTGTGGCCCTCGGCACGCAGCCGGCGGGCGACCTCCAGGCCGTCCATGCCGGGCAGGCCCAGGTCCAGCACGACCAGGTCGACGCCGCCCTGGATTCCGGCGTCGAGCGCGGTGGGACCGTCCTCGCGCACCTCGACCTCGTAACCTTCCCGGCGCAGGGCGCGGGCCAGCGGCTCCGAGATGGACGCGTCGTCCTCGGCGAGCAGTACACGGGTCATGGAGTGATGGTAGTCCGCCCACGCGATGTGCTGGGGTGTGATCGGGTCCCGGGATTCTTACCTTGGGTCACAGCGGTACGAACCCGTGTACGGAAGGTGCGATGGTGGAGGGACCTTCGGAACCGGGCGCCCGGTTCCGCCGACACCTGTGATCCATGTCTCAAATCCTTCCATATCCGGCACTGTCCTGCCGTATGGTGATGTGAGAACGCCTGTGTGCACAGGGGACCTTTGGCGCGTACTCGGCGCCGGAGGTCTCTTTTGTGTGCGGGTCGGCCTGCGCCGGCCTCGAAGGAATGACCTCTGGCCGGACCCCCGGACGCGTCGTCGCGCACACGGCACGTGGATCCCGGTGGTCGCCGTCCGCCGCCCCGCGATCCGGGACGGAACACCCCGTGGGCGTGTGGGGTGGACGGCCCGTCCGCCGGTGCCGGCCGCCCCCCACCGGGCGCGCACCCCAGCTCCACGCGCGTCCCGACCAGCAAGGAACGACCATGGCGTCCAGCCTGACGAAGGACTCGGTCCACCCGGGCACCCCCGGCACCGGGAAGACCTTCTTCGGCCACCCCCGCGGACTGGCCACCCTCTTCATGACCGAGATGTGGGAGCGATTCTCCTACTACGGCATGCGGGCCCTGCTCCCGCTCTATCTGGTGGCCCCGGCCGGGCTGCACCTCGACGCGGCCACGGCGACCGCGATCTACTCGGTGTACCTGTCCCTCGTGTATCTGCTCACCCTGCCCGGCGGCTGGTTCGCGGACCGCGTGCTCGGCCCCCGCAGGACGGTCGCCGTCGCCGGCACGGTCATCATGCTCGGCCACCTCACCCTGGCGCTGCCGAGCGCCGGCACCTTCTACGCCGGGCTCGGCCTGGTCGCGATCGGTTCCGGCCTGCTGAAGGCCAACATCTCGACGATGGTCGGCCACCTCTACGACGGCCCGCAGGACCCGCGCCGCGACGGCGGCTTCACGCTCTTCTACATCGGCATCAACGTGGGGGCCTTCGCCGCGCCGCTGGTCATCGGCACCGTCGGGCAGAAGGTCAACTGGCACCTGGGCTTCGCGCTCGCCGCGCTCGGCATGGCGCTGGGCCTGGCCCAGTTCCTGCTCGGCACCCGGCATCTGAGCCCGCGCTCGAACGTGGTGCCGACGCCGCTGTCTCCTCGGGAGCGGGCCGGCACGCTGCGCAAGGCGGCCCTGTGCGCGGCCGTCGCCGCCGTCTTCTACGCCGTCGTCGGCTTCTCCGGCGTCTACACCCTGAACTGGGTGATGGTCCCGATCATCGTCGCCGGCCTGGTCATCCCGGTCATGGTGCTGGCGCGCATCAAGCGCGACAAGGAACTGGACCGCACCGAGCAGTCCCGGATGTCGGCGTACATCTGGTTCTTCGTCGCCGCGGCCGTCTTCTGGATGATCTACGACCAGGGCGGTTCCACGCTGTCGATCTTCGCCGACGGGCGGGCCGAGAACAGCGTCTTCGGCTGGCACTTCCCGGTCTCCTGGTACCAGTCGGTCAACCCGGTGATGATCATGGCGTTCGCGCCGGTCTTCGCCGCGCTCTGGCTGGCGCTGGCCCGGCGCGGCAAGGAGCCGAGCACGGCGACGAAGTTCGCCCTGGGCCTGATCCTGGTCGGCGCGTCCTTCTTCCTCTTCCTGGCCCCGCTGTCGATCGCCGGGGACGGCCACAAGGCCGCCGCGCTGTGGCTGGTCGCGATCTACTTCGTGCAGACCGTCGGTGAGCTGCTGCTCTCCCCGGTCGGTCTGTCGGTCACCACGAAGATGGCGCCCGCGAAGTACGCCTCCCAGATGATGGGCGTCTGGTTCCTTGCCGTCACCGCCGGTGACGCCACGACCGGTCTGCTCGGCGTGGCGGGCGTCAACCTGGACAAGATGGGCATTGTGGCCCTGGAGGCGACCCTCGCTGTCATCGCCGGCACGGCGGTGTGGATGTACCGCAACAAGGTGAAACACCTGATGGGCACGGTCAACTGACCGCTGCACCGCCCCGCGAAGTGGTGGTGCGGTGGGGACCCGGTTCCTGTCGGACCGGGTCCCCGGTGGTGCTGGGCTCGGGGCTTATCGGGTTTTGCGGTGGGGCATGAAGGTGAAGATCGCCGTACCCAGCAGGATCGCCGTGCCCGCCACCAGGCCGAGGGCCTTGACGGCGCCGTGGTCGTCGGAGCCCGTCGCGGCCAGGCCGCCCCCGGTGGCGCTGCCGCCGGTCGACGAGCCGCCCGAGGACGAGGAGCCGCCCGCGGCCCCGCCCGGCTGGGCCGCCGTGTCGAGGGTGAGCGAGACCTCCGACTTGGTCGGCGTACAGGTCGTCGTGGTACCCAGGGCCTCGACCGTCAGGACGCCCGGCGAGAGCGTGGACGTACCGCTCGCACCCGGCTTGTACGTGCCGGTCAGGTCGGGGATCTCGATCGGGTCGCCGGACTTGATGGCGGCGGAGTTCATCGGTCCCTCCACATGCACGGTGCCCTTGTCGGCGCCGCCCAGGACCACCTCCATCGACGGCTTGACGGAGTCCTTCGGGATGTCGGCGGGGCTGTCCATCACCGACTTCTTGAACTGCACGGTGAGGTCGTAACTCCCGCCGTTCTTCTTGGCGTTGATCTGCACCGGCGAGGTCGCGCTCTTGTCGCCGATCGGCGTCTTGCAGGCGTAGGGGATCTGGACCTCCTTGCCGGTGAAGTCGGTCTGGCCGCCGGTGCCGTCGCTCTGGCTCGCCGAAGCGGACGGCGTGGGAGTGGGGGTGGGGGTGGCCGACGGCGTGGCCGAATCGGACGGCGTCGGCGACGGGCTCGGCGAACTCCCGTCGCCCGCCGTCACCTCGATGGTCGCCGCCTTCTGCACGGTCTGCGTCGGCGTGCACTTGGTGTCCGTCGACATCGCGTTGACGGTGTACGCATCGGGCGTCAGCGTCACCTCGCCGGGCGCCGTCAGCTTCAGCGTGCCCTTCATGTCGGACAGCACCATGGCGCCGCCCTTGGGGATCGCCGGGTTCTCGCGCGGCCCCTGCATCGCGATGTCCGCGGTCTGCGCGCCCGCCGCCTTCAAAGTGCCCGACGGCTGCACCGAGTTCGCGGGCAGATCGATGATGTCGGGGTTCTTCGAGGCGGCCTGGACGAACTTCCACACGATGTCGACCGTGTTGCCGACCTTCGCGGTGGCCGGCACGGTGATCTCTACCTTCGTGGTGCCGTCCACCGGGTCGATGCCCGCGGGCGGTACGCAGTGGGTGGCGAACGACACCTCGGCGGCCTGCGCGGGCGTCGCGGCCACCCCCAGCAGGACACCCGCCCCGCCGAGTATCAGCGCGGCCGCCGCGCCCGCGCCGCGTCCGCCGACCGGTGTGACTCTCCTTCGCATGCTCACGTGGGTCCCTTCGTGGTGGGAGTCGTAGGACTCGTCGGGCTGTCGTCGTGCGGTGCGGAGAGCCGGCCGGGCGTGCCCGGACCGGAGTGCGGGCTGAACCACGGCAACGTCGATGTCGCATCGGGCGCGGCGGTCGCATCGGGCGCGGCGGGCCCGTCGGCCGGCGCCCGCGGCCCGGGCGCCCGGAGCGCCGGCCAGGGCAGCCGGAACGCCGGCCGGGGCAGCCCCCGGTGACGCACGCCGCCCGCCCGGCGCGGCCGTACCCGGTCCACCACGGCCAGGCCGGCCCGGAACAGGGCGGCCGGTACGACCAGGCAGAGCAGGATCCAGAACAGCGTCACGCCCCAGGGCCGGCCCACGCCCCAGGGCTGCTCGGCGAGGACCTTGCCGCCGTAGCGCAGCGAGACGGTGTAGTCGCCGTGCGCCCCGGCGGCGAGTTCGACGGGCAGTCTGATCTGCGCCTTCTTGCCTGGCGCGAGGGCGCCGCGCCACTGCTGTTCGTCCCACTGCGGGGCGAACACGCCGTGCGCGGTGCCCACGTGGAACACCGGGTCGCGGACGGCCGTCGACCCGAGGTTGCCCACGGTGAAGACCAGCGTCCGGGAGGGAGGCGCGCCGAACCAGGTGAGCACACCGCTCGACCCGTCGAGCCGGGTGTCGGACAGGACGGCGAGACGCCCGGTGGCGGGCTCGGCGGGCAGCGGCTCGACGGCATGCCCGGCGACCTGGAACACGGCGTCCGCGTCGGCCCGCGCGCCGGTCGCGGTGGCCACATGCACCACGCACGGGCAGGGCACCGGCGGCTCGGCGACCGGCAGTTTCCGGCTGAAGCCGCCTTGGGCGTCGGTGGTGACGGCCCGGCCGTCGGCGTTGGCGCAGGAGTTGGTGCCGCCGATCACGCCCCGTGCGGGCGTGGCACGCCCGCAGATCAGCAGCATCAGCAGGGTGCGCGAGCGCCAGCCGGTGCCGCTGACGGTGATCGACCCCCCGGTGCCCGCCTGCGACGCGGACAGTTCGACGGCGGGCCGCTGCGCCGCCTGCGCCGGGGCCGCGAGCGGCAGCAGGAGCAGCGCGAGCACCGCCGTCAGCACCGGAATCCGCAGCTTGCCGCTCACGTCACCGCTCCCGTCAACTCGACCTCCGTACGCGGGACTTCGCTCTCGGCTCCGGGCGGGCGGCGGCCCCGGCGACGGCGTACGACGAGTGCCGCCGCCGCGCCGGCCGCCACCGCGGCGGCCCCGGCGCCGAGCGCGCCCCAGGGCACGAACCGCACCGATGTGTCCGCCGTGGCGCGCGCCCCGCCCGGCGCGGTCACCGTCAGCCGTACGTCGACCGCGTCCAGGGCGGGCCGGTCGGGCCACGGCTCGGTCAGCCGCAGCCGCCGGCCGGGGGCCAGCCGGACGGGCAGGGTGCGCGGTGCGCGGTCCAGGACCCGGCCGAAGACGCCGTCCGCGCGCACCGCGAGCCGCGGTACGAGGACGGTCGTACCGCGGTTGACCAGCTCGTACGTGATGCGGTCGGCGTGTACGGCCGGATTCTCGACGGTCAGCGCGGACAGCGCGGGTCCGCCGACGCGCAGCCGGATCCGCACGGTCGCGGTCCGGCCGGGGCCGTCCTGGGCGACGATCGTGCCGGGGCGGTCGCCGGGTGCGGCCCCGGCCGGCACGGCCAGCGTGAACGGCACGTCGGCGCGGGTGCGGGCGGGGACCCGCACGCCGGTCTCGGCGAAGCCGACGCGCAGACCGGTGCCCCGCAGCCGTACCGTGACCGGTCGGGTGCTCCGGTTGGTCACGGACACGGCGTCCCGCAAGGCCGCGCCGGGCGTGCCCTCGGCGTAGAACGAGGGCCGTCCGCCGCCGGCGGGCGCGAGCGACCAGCCGGCGGACCCGGCGGCCGGCGAGGACCCGCCGGGGCCCGTGGCCGGGTGGGACGGGTCGGCCGCCGCGGTCGTCGGGGCGGCGCCGAGCAGGGGCAGCAGGGTGAGCAGGGTGAGCAGGGTGAGCAGGGACGAGTACAGGGCACGGGCGGCGGACGGCATCGGCGGCTCCAGCGGTCGGGCCCGGGGGCTCAGCGGCGTACGGGCTGGTTCCGCCGCGTCACCCACAAGGCGCCGGCCACACCGGCGAGCAGGACCGTGCCACCCAGCGTGCCGAGGGCGATCGCGGAGTCCTCGGGGCCGGTCTTCGGGAGCTGCCCGGCGGAGTCGCCGCCGCTCGGGGCGGAGCCCCCGGACGAACCCGGCGACGGGCCCGAGGCGCCGCCGGCCGCCGTGACGTCCAGGGTCAGCGAGGGTTTGGGGTCGTTGGACGGGGTGCAGGTCGTCGTAGTGCCGAGCGCCTTGATGGTGAGGACGCCCGCCGTGAAGGTGACCTTGCCCGACTTCTTCGGCGTGTACGTGCCGCTCAGGTCGCTGATCTTGATGGGCGTGTTGGCGGGGATCGCGGCCTGGTTGGCCGGGCCCGACACGGCCAGCGTGCCGCTGTCGGCGCCGCCCAGCCTGATGGTGGCGCTCGGGTTCATGGCGCCCTTGCCGAGTTCGACCGGGCTGGAGGAGACGCCCTTCTGCCAGGACATGGTGAGCTTGTAGCCGGCGCCGCTCTTGACGCCCTTGATGTCGATGGGCGACACGGCGCTCTTGTCGCCGATGGGCGTCTTGCACTGGTAGTCGACGTCGACGACATCGGCCCGGGCCGCGGGCGCGGCCAGCAGCACCACCGAGCCGGCCAGCACCGCGGCGGACGCGAGCGCGGCGGTTCGTTTCGGGTACGACACGGTCCACCCCATTCCTGACGGCACATCAGATCGGCCGTCAAGGTACGCCCGGGGCGGTAAGGAGGGAAGACACGAAGCAACCCGGAGTTGTACCGATCGACCCCACGAGGAAGAGCGCCGGGATAAGGAGCCGCCCGAGCAGCCGCCCCCCTCGAACAACCAACCCCACCACTTCACTCACCCGAACGGCCCTTTACGGACTGGGGGAGCAAGGGGCGCACGGGGCAGGTGGGCGCGGGGCGCGGGCGTCAGGCGGGGGGCGCACGGGATGCGGGGCATGGGCGGCCATACGGACGGGGACGTACGCGTCAGGCGCGCGCGGGGTGTGGGGCGTGGACGTCAGGCGGAGGGGACGCACGGGCCAGGCAGGGACGCGCAGGCGTCAGGCGGGTGCGGGATGCGGGGCGGGGGCGTCAGGCGGACGGGGCGCGTGGGTCAGGCGAGCCCGGGACTGGGCGTCAGGCGGACCCGAGGCGCCGGGCGCGAGTGTCAGGCGAGCGTAGGACGCACGGGCAGGCGAGCCCGGGGCTGGGCATCAGGCGGACACGGGGTGCGGGCGCCCGGCGGGCGCAGGGCGCGCGGGTCAGACGCGCGCAGGGCGTGGAACGTCGGGCGAACGTGGGGCACACGGTCAGGCGGGCGCGGGACGCGCACGGGCGTGGGAGGCCGGGCGAACGTGGAACGCACGGGTCAGGCGGACGCGGGGCTCGGGGCGCGGGCGCCCTGCGAACGTAGGACGCGCAGGCAGGCGAGCCCGGCTGGGCGTCAGGCGGACACGAGGCTCGGGGCGCGGGTGTCAGGCGGGCGCAGGGCGCGCGGGTCAGGCGGGCACGGGGCTGGGGCGTCGGGCGAACGTGGAACGCGTGGGGCAGGCGGGCGCGGGACGCGGGCGTCAAGCCGAACGGAGCGCATCCGCGCAGGTCAGGACAGCGCAGGCTGCGCTAGCCAGGCAGGCGCGGGACAGGGGTGTCAGGCCGGGCGCGCCGCATCTGCACAGGCCAGTGCAACGCAGGCCGTACAGGTCTGGCAAGCGCAGCGTAGGGCTCGGGCCGAGCAGACCGCGTCCCGCACAGGCCAGGCCGGCGCACGCCGCACGAGCCAGGCGCTCGCGGGACGTGGGCGCCAGCCCGAACGCGCCGCATTCACCCGGGCCAGGCCCACCGCGCGCCGCGCGAAGCAGCCGACCCGCGCCCCCGCAAACCCAGCCCACGCGCCCCGCACCGCTCGGACCCACCCCGCCCCGAAGACGCCCATCCACCCAGGCCAGACCACCGCGCACCCCACGAAGCAGCCGGCCCGCGCCCCGCAAGTCCAGCCCGCGCGCGCCGTACGCGTCGGACCTACGCAGACGTACATCGTGCCCCGACACGCAACGCGGGCGTCAGCACGAAGACGGCGCGGCCGACCAGGCCAGGCCAGACCAGACCGGCGCGCGCCCCTCACGGCCAGCCCGTACGGCTCATCCCGGCCAGGCAGGCGCGGGCGCCAGCCTGAACTCGGCGTAAGCCGAGCACACGCGGGGTGTCAGGCCGGTGCGCTCAGTTCGGCCCAGACTCGTTTGCCGGGTGTGCCCGGGGCCCGTACCACGCCCCAGTCCAGGCAGAGCCGCTGCACGATGAACATGCCGTGGCCGCCGGGCCGCCCCGCGCGGTGCGGGGTGCGGGGCGCCGGCTGGCCGGTGCCCCGGTCGGAGACCTCGACCCGGATCACCTTGTTGTCGAGGGCGAGGAACAGCTCCTCGGGCCCCTCGGCGTGCAGACACGCGTTGGTGACCAGTTCGGAGACGACGAGCAGCACGTCCTCGGCGGCGGCCCGCTGGTCGGCGGAGGCCGCGGGCAGCCAGCCCCACGCGTACAACGCCTGGCGGGTGAAGTCGCGGGCGAGCGGCACGACGCCGCTCTCGCCGACCAGACGGAGCCTGCGGGCCTGTGGGCCCTCCGGCGGTACGGCCGCTGCCCCCGCGGACGCGCCGTCGCCCGGCGCTTCCCCCTCGGACGCCCCGGAAGCGCCGCTCGGCTCCGGGCCGCGGTCGCCCGGCGGGTAAGGCCGGGTGGTGCTCATCAGCGCTTCACCTCACCGATTCACCAGTTCACGATCGAGCAGTTCACGTTCAGCATGCAGTCGCGGTCGGCGCCCGTCGGCCCCTACGCCGCCCACAGGCCGTTCTTCGGTTCCGCGACACTCCTGGAGGCCGACCGGTCCAGGATGTCTCCTGCCCGGCGCACCGGACGAAACACCCCCCGATTCGGGGGGTCCGGGAAGATCCACGGCGGGCTCAGCCGGTCTCGTCGACCAGGGCCGCCTCGACGGTGTCATGGACGGTGAAGACCGCCTCCGCCCCGGTGATCTCGAACACCCTGGCCACCACCGGCTGCATGGCGGCCAGATGCACCCCGCCCCCGGCGGCCTCCGCCTTCAGACGGGCGCCGAGCAGCACGTTGAGGCCCGTGGAGTCGCAGAACTCCAGCCGTGAACAGTCCACGACGAGTCGCGAGAACCCCTTGTCCAGGAGGTCGTCGAGCGGTTCGCGCAGCAGATCGGCGGTGTGGTGATCCAGCTCACCCGCCGGTGCCACCACGGCGCTGGAGCCCGCTTCCCGCACCTCCACCAGAAGCCGGCCCGACTGTGCGCTGCCGACCGTCCCGCGGTCCATGCCGTCTGTCTCCCGAGGTCGTGGCTGCTGACTGATGTCCCGCCGATGCCCTGCTCGTGTTCCTGTGCCGTTGTCGCGCAGGCGCTGTCAGGGCTCCGCGGTCGCCCTCGAACATTACGCCTTCCGTACGCACTCCGACACCCGAACAACCGCACACAAACGGACATATCCCCACAAAAGCCACTTGCAAGGGTCTCGGTGAAGCAGGTAGGGCTAGTAAGGACACACAAACCGACACGGCCGGCTTTGGAGGCGCCGCACACCGCAGTGCACGCATGGCTTCGGCAGCCCAATGCCGAGAACGATGGAGGACACCATGTCACCCCGGCTCGACGCATCGCATACCCAGACCGCGACGTCGACACCCCCACCGGAACAGCTGGATCCCATCGCGGGGCTTCCCGAGATCCCCCCGTACGACGAGGTAGGACCCGTCGACGCACGGGCGTTGTCCAAGACCCTCTTCGAGCGGCTGGAGTCGCTGGAGGAAGGCACCCACGAATTCGCCTACGTCCGCAACACCCTCGTCGAACTCAACCTCGCGCTGGTCAAGTTCGCCGCCTCCCGCTTCCGCTCCCGCAGCGAGCCGATGGAGGACATCATCCAGGTCGGCACGATCGGCCTGATCAAGGCGATCGACCGCTTCGAGCTGTCCCGCGGTGTCGAGTTCCCGACCTTCGCGATGCCGACCATCATCGGCGAGATCAAGCGGTTCTTCCGGGACACCTCGTGGTCCGTGCGGGTGCCGCGCCGGCTCCAGGAACTGCGTCTCGACCTGGCCAAGGCGGGCGACGAGCTGGCCCAGCAACTGGACCGCGCCCCGACGGTGTCCGAACTCGCCCAGCGGCTCGGCATCTCGAACGAGGAGGTCGTCGAGGGCATGGCGGCCTCGAACGCGTACACCGCCTCCTCGCTGGACGCCCAGCCCGAGGAGGACGACGCCGAGGGCGCGCTCGCGGCCCGTATCGGCTACGAGGACCACGGGCTCGAAGGCATCGAGTACGTCGAGTCGTTGAAGCCGCTGATCGCCGAACTCCCGCCGCGGGACCGGAAGATCCTGTCCCTGCGGTTCGTGGCCGGCCTGACCCAGTCGGAGATCGGCGAGGAGCTTGGCATCTCGCAGATGCACGTGTCCCGGCTGCTGTCACGGACGTTGGTACGCCTGCGCAAGGGGCTGACGCTGGAGGAATGACCCTCCGGGCCGCCCGGCGTCCCGGACACCTCCCGGGTCAGCCGGGCCTCCCGGACACCCCTTGGATCGCCCGGCCTTCCGGACGCCCCTTTGATCAGCCGAGCCTTCCGGACGCCCCTCGGGTCACCCTGGCCTTCCGGACGCGCCTCGGGTCGCCCTGGCCTCCCCGGCACGCCTGGGGTCAGCCGGGTCTCCCGGACGCCCCTCGGGTCACCCGGGCCTCCCCGACGCGCCTTGGGTCAACCGGGCCTCCCCGAAGCGCTTTGGGTCAACCGAGACTTCCGGACGCGCCTCGGGTCACCCCGGCCTCCCCGGCGCGCCTGGGGTCAGCCGGGCCGCCGGATGCCCCTTGGGTCACCCGGGCCTACCAGACGCGCCTCGGGGCACCCGGGCCTCCGGACGCCTCTTGGGCTGCCCGGCCTTCCGGACGCCCCTTGAGTCGTACGACGTCGGCAAACGGCGGCCCGGCGGCCTGGCCGACCCGGTCGTGGGCGCTTGTGGCGCCCGAGGTCACAGGACCCGGGTGCCTCGGCGCCAGACACCGGTCACCAGGGGCACGCCCGGCCGGTAGGCCAGATGCACATGGCTCGGGGCGTCCAGGAGGGTCAGGTCCGCGTACGCCCCGGGGGTCAGGCGGCCGATGTCGGTGCGGCGCAGGGCCGCGGCGCCGCCCGCGGTGGCCGACCAGACCGCCTCGTCCGGCGTCATGCCCATGTCCCGCACGGCCAGCGCGACGCAGAAGGGCACGGACGACGTGAAGGACGAACCGGGGTTGCAGTCCGTCGACAACGCGACCGTGACGCCCGCGTCGAGCAGCCGGCGGGCGTCGGGCCACTCGGCCCGCGTGGAGAACTCGGCGCCCGGCAGCAGCGTCGCGACGGTGTCGCCGCTCGCGAGGGCGTCGACGTCCGCGTCCGTGAGGTGGGTGCAGTGGTCGGCGCTCGCCGCGTCCAGTTCGACCGCCAGGCGCACGCCGGGGCCGTGGGAGAGCTGGTTGGCGTGCACCCGGGGGTGCAGGCCCCTGGCCTTGCCGGCGGTGAGGATCGCCCGGGCCTGGTCGCCGTCGAAGGCGCCCCGCTCGCAGAAGACGTCGATCCAACGGGCGTACGGCGCGCAGGCGTCCAGCATCTCGCCGGTGACCAGGGCGACGTACCCGGCCGGGTCGTCGGCGTAGTCCGGTGACACGATGTGCGCGCCGAGATAGGTGACCTCGTCGGTGTGGGCGGCGGCGATGCGCAGCGAGCGCGCCTCGTCGGCGACCGTCAGGCCGTACCCGGACTTCGTCTCGAACGTCGTCGTGCCCTGGCGCAGCGCCTCGGACAGATAACGGGTCAGGTTCGCCTCCAGTTCCCCGTCCGTGGCGGCGCGGGTGGCCGCCACCGTCGTCCGGATGCCGCCCGCCCGGTAGGGGCGGCCGGACATCCGGGCGTTGAACTCGGCGGTGCGGTCGCCCGCGAAGACCAGGTGCGAGTGGGAGTCGACGAAGCCCGGCAGCACCGTCCGGCCGCCGGCGTCGAGCCGATTGTCAGTGGCGGGTGCTTTGCTGGATTCACCGGTCCACACGACTCGGTCGCCGTCGATGACGACGGCCGCGTCCTGGATCAGACCGAGAGGGGAACCGTCGCCGGAGGAGGGATCGTTGGTGACCAGCGTGGCGATGTCGGTGATGGCGGTGCTGCTCATGGCGTCCTTGTCCGTGGGCGGGCTGTGCGTGGGCGGGCTGATCGAGGGTGGCCTGGTCAGGGGCGGACTGATCGGGGGCGGGCCGGTCGGGGTCGTCAGGCGCGCAGGGCTTCGACCGCTGCCGCCAGCGCCTGCGGCACGTCGGGGACCAGCGTGTGCGCCCCGTCGCGCACCACATGCCGGCCCGCGACGACCGTGTGCCGCACGTCCGCCGCGCTCGCGGCGAATACGGCGGTCTCGGCGCCGAGCCTGGGCAGCGGCCCGGCCGTCCTGACCGAGTCGAGCGCGATCGTCGTGAGGTCGGCGAGCGCGCCCGCCTCGATGGTGCCCGCCTCGTCCCAGCCGAGGGCGGCGTGGCCGTCGGCGGTGGCGGCCCGCAGCAGCGCGGCGGCCGTCCAGTGGCCCCGGGCGCGGGTGCGCAGGCGCTCGTTCAACTCCATGGCGCGCGCCTCTTCGAGCAGGTCGATGACGGCGTGGCTGTCGGAGCCGAGGCTGAGCGGGGAGCCCGCGCGTTGCAGGGCCGCCGCGGGGCCGATGCCGTCGGCCAGGTCCCGCTCGGTCGTCGGGCACATGCAGGTGCCGGTGCCGGAGCCGCCGAGCAGGGCGATGTCGTCGCCGGTGACATGGGTGTTGTGCACACCAGTGGTGCGCGGGCCGAGGACGCCGTGGTCGGCGAGGAGCCGGGTGGGCGTGCGGCCGTGCGCCGCCAGGCATGCCTCGTTCTCGGCGGTCTGCTCGGACAGATGCACATGGAGCGGGGCCCGCCGCTCCTGCGCCCACCGCGCCACCGTGGCCAACTGCCCGGCGGGCACGGCCCGTACGGAGTGGACGGCCGCTCCGATCCGTGCGTGATCCCGCTCCTTGAGAAGTGAACAGCGTGTCGCCCAGGACTCGGCGGTGCCGTCGGAGAAGCGGCGCTGATGGGTGGTGGGCGGGCTGCCGAAGCCGGCGGAGAGATAACAGGCGTCGAGGAGGGTGATGCGGATACCGGCTTCGGCCGCGGCGGCGATGAGCGCCTCGCCCATGGCGTTCGGGTCGGCGTAGGGGGTGCCGCCGGGCGCGTGGTGCACATAGTGGAACTCGCCGACCGCCGTGACGCCCGCCAGCGCCATCTCCGCGTACACGGCACGGGCCAGCGCGTGGTAGGTGTCCGGGGTCAGTCTGTCGGCGAACGAGTACATGACCTCGCGCCAGGTCCAGAAGGTGCCGGAGCCGACCTGGACGGTGCCGCGCAGGGCCCGGTGGAAGGCGTGGCTGTGCGCGTTGGCCAGCCCGGGGAGCGTGAGACCGCGCAGCACCTCGGCCCCGGGCGGCGGGGCAGGCGTCTCCTCGCGGACAGCCGTGATGCGGCCGGCCGCCACCTCCACGGCCACGCCCGGCTCGACCCGGTCGCCGAGCCAGGCGTGTTCCATCCAGTAGGTCCTCTTGGTCACGCGCGGGCCAGCCCTTCCAGTACGTCGGCGAGCGCGGTCACCCCGGCCGCGCAGTCGTCCTCGGCGGCGAACTCGGCCGGCGAGTGCGAGACGCCGGTGGGGTTGCGCACGAACAGCATGGCGGTCGGGACGCTCCCGGAGAGGATTCCCGCGTCGTGTCCGGCACCGGTTCCCAGGACGGGCACCTTCATGCGCGGCCCCAGGATGCGGGCGAGTTCGTCGCGCAGGGCGTGGTCGAACTCGACGACGGGCGTGAAGGACTCGCGGACGACGTCGACATCGACGCCGTGGGCGGCTGCGTACGCGCGCGCGGCCTGCTCCACGCCCGTGACGACCGTGTCGAGGGCCGTCTGGTCGGCGGCGCGGGCGTCGAGCCAGCCGCGCACCAGGGAGGGGATGGCGTTGACCCCGTTCGGCTCGACGGCGATCTTGCCGAAGGTGGCGACGGCGGCGGCCAGCCGGGCCTCGCGGCGTGCGGCGAGCACGGTCTCGGCGTACGGCAGCATCGGGTCGCGCCGGTCGGCGAGCCGGGTGGTGCCCGCGTGGTTGGCCTCGCCGCGGAAGTCGAGCCGCCACCGCCCGTGCGGCCAGATGGCGTCGGCGAGGCCCACCGGGTCGCCGGACAGGTCGAGCGCCCGGCCCTGCTCGACGTGGAGTTCCACGAACGCGCCGATGCGGGCCAGCCGCTCCGGGTCAGGCCCGATGGTGTCGGGGTCATGTCCGGCGGCGGCCATGGCCCGGGGCAGCGTGACGCCGTCGGCGTCGGTCAGCCGGTGCGCCTGCTCGACGGTGAGCTGTCCTGCGGTCAGCCGGGAGCCGACACAGGCGAGCCCGAACCGGGCGCCCTCCTCGTCGCCGAAGTTCACGACGGCGAAGGGCCGGCCGAACCGCACGCCCCGTGCGCGCAGTTCGTCGAGGGCGGCGAAGGCGGACACCACGCCGAGGGGCCCGTCGAAGGCGCCGCCGTCGGGCACGGAGTCGAGGTGCGACCCGGTGACCACGGCGTCCCCGGCGGCCGGGTCCCCCAGCCAGGCCCACTGGTTGCCGTTGCGGTCGGTCTCGTAGGCGAGCCCGCGCCGCTCGGCCTGCTCCCGGAACCAGGCACGGCACTCGGCGTCGGCCCCGGTCCAGGCGTAGCGCCGGTAGCCGCCCGAGTCGGGGTGCCTGCCGATGGGCAGCAGTTCGGCCCACATCTCCTGGAAGGAGGGCGCGCGGTGGCCCGCGGCCCCGCCGGGCTCCCCGTGGCCGACGGCCCCACCGGGATCCTCGTGACCAACGGCCCCACCGCGCTCCCCGTGGCCGACGGCCCCACCGGGATCCTCGTGACCAACGGCCCCACCGGGCTCCCCGTGGCCGGTCGCCCCGCGTGGCCGTGGGCCGTCGTTCCGTGGGGTGGCCGGGTTTTCGCCCGAGCCCGTGCTTGGCGCGGTTTCCTGGGGGAGGGCGGGCACGGCCGCGGTCGTGGACGGCGCCGCGTCCTCGGCCCCCGCCGGAGGGCCGCCCTGCCCGCCCGGGTCGCGGCTCACGCGTCGTCACCCTCGCGCATCGGGACCCGCACGCCGCGCTCGGCGGCCACCGACTCGGCGCTGTCGTACCCCGCGTCCACATGCCGGATGACGCCCATGCCGGGGTCGTTGGTGAGCACGCGGCGGATCTTCTCGCCGCCGAGCTTCGTGCCGTCGGCCACCGTCACCTGGCCGGCGTGGATGGAGCGGCCCATGCCGACGCCGCCGCCGTGGTGGATGGAGACCCAGGAGGCGCCGGAGGCCACGTTGACCATGGCGTTCAGCAGCGGCCAGTCGGCGATCGCGTCGGAGCCGTCGAGCATGGCCTCGGTCTCCCGGTACGGGGAGGCGACGGAGCCGCAGTCGAGGTGGTCGCGGCCGATGGCGAGGGGGGCCGCCAGTTCGCCGGACGCCACCATGTCGTTGAAGCGCTCGCCGGCCTTGTCGCGCTCGCCGTAGCCGAGCCAGCAGATGCGGGCGGGCAGGCCCTGGAAGTGGACGCGTTCGCCGGCCATCCTGATCCAGCGGGCCAGGGACTCGTTCTCCGGGAACAGCTCCAGGATCGCCTTGTCGGTCTTGGCGATGTCGGCCGCCTCGCCCGAAAGGGCCGCCCAGCGGAAGGGGCCCTTGCCCTCGCAGAACAGCGGGCGGATATAGGCGGGCACGAAGCCGGGGAAGGCGAACGCCCGCTCGTATCCGGCGAGTTGGGCCTCGCCGCGGATCGAGTTGCCGTAGTCGAAGACCTCGGCGCCGGCGTCCAGGAAGCCGACCATGGCCTCGACGTGCCGGGCCATGGATTCGCGGGCGCGGGTGGTGAAGCCGGCCGGGTCCTTGGCCGCGGCGGAGGCCATGTCCTCGAAGGCGATGCCGACCGGCAGGTACGCCAGCGGGTCGTGGGCGGAGGTCTGGTCGGTGACGATGTCGATCGGGGCGTTCATCGCGAGCAGTCGCGGGAGCACTTCGGCCGCGTTGCCGAGGACGCCGATGGACAGCGGACGGCGGGCGTCGCGCGCCTGGACCGCCAGTTGGAGGGCGTGGTCGACGGAGTCGGCCCGGACGTCGAGGTAGCGGTGCTCGATGCGCCGCTCGATGGCGCGCGGGTCGCAGTCGACGCAGATGACGACGCCGTCGTTCATGGTGACGGCGAGCGGCTGGGCGCCGCCCATGCCGCCGAGCCCCGCGGTCAGGGTGATCGTCCCGGCGAGGGTGCCGCCGAACTTCTTCGCGGCGACCGCGGCGAAGGTCTCGTAGGTGCCCTGGAGGATGCCCTGGGTGCCGATGTAGATCCAGGAGCCGGCGGTCATCTGCCCGTACATGGTCAGGCCAAGGGCCTCCAGACGGCGGAACTCCTCCCAGTTGGCCCAGTCGCCGACGAGGTTGGAGTTGGCGAGCAGGACGCGCGGGGCCCACTCATGGGTCTGCATCACGCCGACCGGGCGGCCGGACTGGACCAGCATGGTCTCGTCCTGCTTGAGGGTCCTCAGGGTGCGGACCATGGCGTCGAAGGAGCGCCAGTCGCGGGCGGCCTTGCCGGTGCCGCCGTAGACGACGAGTTTGTCGGGGTGCTCGGCGACCTCGGGGTCCAGGTTGTTCTGCAGCATCCGCAGGGCGGCCTCCTGCTGCCATCCCAGGGCGCTCAGTTCCGTACCGCGGGGCGCTCGTACGGCGCGGGGTCCTGACATGGTGTGCCTCCTAAGCAGGTCCGGTGAGGTCCGCCGCGGTCCGACAGCGCCCCGAAGGGGCGCGAGGAACTGCGCGACCAGCCACGAGGGTGCCGCAGACGACCGACGGCACATCGCGCCATGTCCAGCGGAGCGCTTCGCGGATCGCTCCCGGCGGTCACTGCGGCGTGTTGCGGTGGTTATTCACATCCTGGCGCCATGAATAGGGCTAGTCAATACGGGGGCGGGCCGCCACGGGAGGCGGCACGGATGTTTGGCTGGACGCATGGGCTCAGGCAACGACGGGACGGGGGGCGCCGTGGACACCGGTGACAACACGCACACGGACGGGACGCACGACGAGACACGCGAGGGCGCGGCGGACGGGGAGGGGCGGGCCGCCCGGCGGGACCAGGCGGTGCGGGCCGCCGTGGCGCAGGGGCTGCTCGGCCCCACGGCACCCGTCGTCGGGCTGCTGGACGTCACCGGCATCCGGGACTCGGCGGCGGCGCTGCGGGCGGCGTTCGACGCGGTGGTGGCGCCGGGCACACCGGTGCTGCACGCCTTCGCCGTGAAGGCGACCCCGCTGGTGGCCGTCCTGCGGCTGCTGGACGGCGAGGGCATCGGCGCGGAGGTGGCCAGCCCGGGCGAGCTGGCGCTGGCGCGGGCGGCCGGGGTTCCGCCGCGGCGCACCGTGCTCGACTCGCCCGCCAAGACGCCGGCCGAACTGCGCGAGGCGCTGGCGCTGGGCATCGCGGTCAACGCGGACAACGCGCAGGAACTGGACCGCGTCGACGCCCTGGTGCGGTCGGCGCCCACCCGCTCCCGGCTGGGCATCCGGGTCAATCCGCAGATCGGCGGGGGTTCCATCGGGGCCACCTCGACGGCGACGGCGACCTCCAAGTTCGGGGTGGCGCTGCGCGACGAGGGCGCCCGCGAGTGGGTCGTACGGGCGTTCCTCGACCGGCCGTGGCTGACCCGGCTGCATGCGCACACCGGCTCGCAGGGCATCCCGCTGGCGCTGCTGGCGCAGGGCGTGGCGGAGACGTACGCGCTCGCCGAGGAGATCAACGAGCGCGCCGGGCGGCGGCAGATCGACACGCTCGACATCGGCGGCGGACTGCCGGTGAACTTCGCGTCGGACGCGACGGCGCCGACGTACGCGCGGTACGCCCGGGTGCTGCGGGAGGCCGTGCCGGGGCTGTTCGACGGGCGGTACGGGCTGGTGACGGAGTTCGGGCGGTCGCTGCTGGCCAAGCACGGCACCGTTGTGGCGCGGGTGGAGTACGCCAAGAGCGCCGGCGGGCGACGGGTCGCGGTGACCCACGCGGGCGTGCAGGTGGCGACGCGGACGGTGTACGCGCCGGGGGCGTGGCCGCTCAGGATCGCCGCGTACGACGCGAAGGGGCGGCCCAAGTCCGGGCCCGAGGTGGTGCAGGACGTGGCCGGGCCGGCCTGCTTCTCCGGCGACCTGCTGGCCGAGGGCCGTGCGCTGCCCCCGCTCGACCAAGGGGACTACGCGGCGGCGCTGGACACGGGCGCCTACTACTTCGCCCACCACTACGCGTACAACTCCCTGGCCCGGCCCGGGGTGTACGGCTTCGCGCCGGACGGCACGGGCGAGGTGGCCTTCGCGACGGTGCGGGCACCGCAGACGATCGAGGAGATCGTGGCCGAGTCGGGAGGGGCGCACGCCGCCGCGCTCACCGGCCTCCGGCCGCCCGAGCGCCCCTGACATACCCCCGGGCGCGATGGCCAACGGGCTTGCGGCGCACCACAGTTGAGCCACCCTAGTTCATCGGCCGCATGTTCCTGTGGAAAATGCCAGAAGCCTCACCCCTCCCGCACACCTTGCGTAGTGTCGTCGTCACTCAGCCGGAGTCCAGGCGGGAGGGGAGCCACGGTGCCCGGAATCGACGAGTGCTTATTGGAAGCCATGCGACTGCCCGGTGCCCGGGGCGCCGCGCTGGTCGACTGGACGAGCGGACTGGCCCTGGGCACCGTCGGGGAGGCCCCCGGCGAGGACCATGAGACCTCCGCGGCGGAGGCCGCCGAGCTGGCCCGGCTGGCCGCCGAGCACGGGGCGTTCGCCGCCGCCGACGACCCCGGTGGCGGCGAACGCCCCCCGGTCGAGGATCTGATCGTCAGCAACCGGCACAGCTACCACCTGCTGCGGTTCGTGGACACGCCCTTCGACAGCACCGTCTTCCTGCACCTGTGGCTGGCCCGCGAGGACGGCAACCTCGCGCTCGCCCGCATCCGGCTCGGCGAGATGGCCGGCCGACTGGTGCTGGAATGACCATGGTCGCCACACCGCCACCGCCGCTGCCCGTGCGGAACGGGGCGACCGCCTGGGAGCGTACCCACGGCGCCCTCTCCCCGATGCTCACCCGGCTCGCCGACGAGCGGGCCACCGGGGTGCTCGTGCGCGAGTACGGCACGCTGCTGCTGCACGAGGGCCGGGTGATCCACGCGGAGAGCCCCTTCGCCCCCGGCCTCGATGTGCTCCTCACCGCCCGGGGCACGCTCGACGTGGCGGTGTGGCGGCAGGCCGCGGAACGGGCCGCCGACCCGCCCGGCGCCGTCCGGCTGCTGCTCGACGCCGGCCGGCTGACCACGGGCGCCCTGGAGCTGTGCCACCTGGGCGCGCTGTACGACGCCGGGTACTTCGCGCTGGCCCCCAGCAGCGCCCCTGGCCGCTTCCGCTACGAGACCGTGGCCCGGCCGGGACCGCTGCGTCCGGTCCCCGTGACGGCGCTGGAGCGCGAGACGCTGCGCCGCCGCCGGCTGCTGCACCGCATCTGGCCCGACCCGGCCGTCGACCAGGCGCCGCTGATCCGGGCCGACCCGGCCGCGGCCCCGCCCCTCACGCCGCGCGGGCGGGCGGTGCTGGACCGCGCGGACGGCGTCCGCACGGCCCCGGAGATCGCCCGTGAGCTGGGCAGACACGCGTTCCACACCCTGGTGGACGTACGACGGCTTGCGGCGGCCGGGCTGCTGTCGCCGGGCCACTCGACGCCCGCCGCTCCCCCACCCGCCGCCGAGGTCACCGACCCGGACATCGCGCTGCTGAAGAGGCTCAGGGATGCGCTGGAGGCCCTTTGAACGGCACCGTCCCACCGAGAGGAGACACCTGATGGCGGCCGAGTCGGACATCCTCGACGAGCTGCGCCGACTGCGCACCCGCGTCCCCCAGCTCACCGGCGCCCTCGCGGCCGGCGTCGACGGGCTCGTCGTCGCCCAGGACACCCCCGGTGTCGATCCGGAGGGCCTGGCGGCGCTCACCGCCGCCGCGCTCGGCGTCGCCGTGCGGCTCGCCGACGCGACCGGCCAGGGCGAGCTGCGGGAACTGCTCGTCCGCGGCTCCGGCGGCTATGTCGCCACCTACGCGGCGGGCCGCACCGCGGTCCTCACCCTGCTCACCCAGGACCGGGTCAACGTCGGCCGGCTGCACCTGGAGGGCCGCAGGGCCGCCGCCCGGATCGGCGAGCTGGTCGACGCCGCGGAGGGCGCCGCGGCCGAGCGGGCCGGGAAACCGGCGGCGGGCCGTGCCGCCGCCGCACGCACCAGAACCGCGCGCGCCCAGGGCGCCGCCATGACCGACGCGCGCACCGCAACCGACAGTTGACGAAAGGAACCACCGCCATGGCCAACACCGAGACAGCGTTGAAAGAGGCCCTCACCTCCATCGAGGGCGCCACCGGCGTCGCGCTGGTCGACTACACCAGCGGGATGGCGCTGGGCACGATGGGCGGCAGCAAGACCTTCGACCTGAACGTGGCCGCCGCCGGCAACACCGACGTCATCCGGGCCAAGATGCGCACCATGGAGCACCTGGGCCTGAAGAGCGAGATCGAGGACATCCTGATCACGCTGAGCAACCAGTACCACCTGATCCGGCTGCTCAAGGGCCGGGGCGGCAACGGCCTGTTCCTGTATCTGGTGCTGGACTCCGGCCGGGCCAACCTCGCGATGGCCCGGCACCAGCTGAAGAAGATAGAGCAGGACCTGGAGGTCTGAGCCGGGGCCACGGTCAGACGAGCGCCGCGGTGCGGCGGCGCGCCCCGCCCGGGGCCGCGTCGCCCGCCGCGATGCCCGTGCCCCGGTACGCCCTGACCGCCTTGCCTGCCGGGCGCCCGCCGCGCCCGTCGAGCCAGTCGACCCGCACCCACAGCAGCGCGTCCCCGGCCCGCTCACGCCGCCCGAGCCAGGCGGCCTTGAGCCGCAGCCCGGCACCGGTCCCGGCCAGCAGCATGCCCCCGGCCGCCGGCACGGCGAACGAGCTGCCCAACGCGGCGAGGAAGGCGAGCAGCAGCCACCAGCGGTGGCCGCGGCGCCAGACGCGGACCGTCACCGCCCGGTCCTGGAGCACATCGTGCCGCCCGGCGCGGGCCGCGCCGACGGCGAGGGCCGTGTACCGGCGGCGCCGGGAGTACGCCACGACGGCGGCGCCGAGCATGAACAGCGCGGCCCCGCCGAGCACACCGATCCGACGCCCGGTCACGCCCGGCACGAGCACGCCGATGCCGGCCGCGCACACCCCGAGCCACCACAGCGGTGCCGCCCCGGCCCGCACCACGACGGCCACCCGGGCCAGGCCCTGTCCTCCCTGTCCTCCCTGTCCTCTACGTGCTCCGCGTGCCACGTCCGGCCTCCCGTCTTCCGGCTCCTTCGAGTGCCTGCGGGCAGGCACGGTAGCGGGGCAACGTGAGACAACTCTGAGAGCGGCGGGTCACTCCACGAACAGCCCGCGGGCGGCCGCCTTCGTGTCGAACTCCTCCAGTCGCGCCTGGGCGTCCGGCAGGTCGTCGCACATCGCCTCCAGCAGCACCCGCCCGAGCAGCATCGGCGCGCACGCGGTGTCGAAGGCGAGGCCGGTGCCGACGGCGGCGGGCAGCAGCAGGTCGCTGTGGCGGGCGACGGGCGCGAACGCCGAGTCGGCGACGGTGACCACGGTCAGCCCGGCGCCCTTGGCGTAGGCCAGGGTGTCCACGACCTCGCGCGGGTGCCGTGGCAGGGCGAAGCACAGCAGGGCGCTCGCGCCCGCGCGGACGGCCGCGTCGACCCGGTCCTGGATCATGGTGCCGCCCTCGTCGAGCAGCCGGACGTCCGGATGCACCTTGGCGGCGAAGTACGCGAAGCCGTACGCCTGCGCGGCGGCGGCGCGCAGCCCGAGCACCGGCAGCGGCCGGGAGGCGGCCAGGACGCGGCCTGCCCGGTGCACCGGCCGCGGGTCGGCAAGGACCTCCGCCAGATGCCGCAGGTTCTCGATCTCGGCCTCGACGGCCTGCTGGTACTCGTTGTGGGACGCCGCGTGCGGGACCGGTTCGGTGGGCACGACGTCCCGCAGATGCCTGCGCAGGGCCGGGTAGCCGTCGAAGCCGAGGGCGACCGCGAACCGGGTCACCGACGGCTGGCTGACCCCGGCCAGTTCGGCCAGCTCCACGCTGGACAGGAACGGCACGTCGGCGGCCCGCCGCACCATGCTGTGCGCGATGCGCCGCTGGGTCGGCGTGAGCCGGTGCCCCTCGAAGAGCGCCTGCAGGCGGGTCGCAGGGCTGTCGGTCACGCTCATCACGTGCTCCCCCTCCAGATGACCATAAGGTTCGGACTCCCTCGGATCCGGACCGCCGATGGACGCCGGAGCACCGGGCGCCCTATTCACACACCAAGAACTCTGCATGACCGTATACAGCCGGGCAAGGGACAGCCGCCGATCCAGGCCGTGATCAGGCGCAGTGTCCCGGCCGGTGGCGCGGCGCCGCGCGACCCGTGCGCCGGCGCGGAGGACGCCCGCGCCGGTGACCGCGCGGGCGGCGGTGCCCCGACGGCGCCGATGCACCGGGGAATCGACGCGGATCCCCCCATGGCCACACCACGTGACCCTCCTTGTGCCTACGGTGAAAAGTGCCGTACGCACGACTCCTGAGGAAGCGTCATGGTCCCGAACCGCAGGGCCTTCCTGACGGCCACCGCCGTCGGCGCGCTGGCCGCCGCCCCCGCGACACCGGCGGCGGCCACGCCCGGCCCCCCGTCCCGTCCCCCGCGCACCGCGCCCGCCGCCCTGGACGCGCTCCTCGCCGGCAACCGTCGCTACGCCGCCGGCCGCCCCCGCCATCCGCACGGCGACAGCGGACGGCGCCGCGCGCCCGCCGCCGGGCAGCGCCCCTTCGCGGCGGTCGTCGGCTGCGTCGACTCCCGGGTGCCGCCGGAACTCGTCTTCGACCAGTGTCTCGGCGACCTGCTGTGCACCCGGACCGCGGGCCAGGTGCTCGACGAGGCGGTGCTCGCCTGCGTGCAGTACGGCGTGGAGGAACTGCGCATCCCCCTGGTGCTCGTCCTCGGGCACGAGCGCTGCGGTGCCGTGGCCGCCACCCTGGAGCACCTGCGGACGGGCGCGCCGGTGCCGGGGCATCTGCGGCTGCTCGTCGGCGAGATCATCCCCGCGGCGCGCCGGACCCGGGCGGCCCCCGGCGACTGGGCCGAGCACACCATGCGCGCCCACACCGCCTGGGTCCGTGACGCGATCCGCGCGGACCCGGCGTTCACACCGGCGTACGTCGCGGCGGCCCGCTGCGACCTCGGCACCGGGCTCGTCTCCCTGCTGCCCTGACACCGGGCCGCCCCGGCACCCGCCCGGGGCCGCCGTCCCGACGCCAAGAGGGGGGCTAGCCCTACTGCGGCGGGCGTCCCCGGCCCTTTACGGTGCCCGTATGACCGGAATCGAGGCGCGGGACGCCGACCTGAAGAAGGAACTCGACGCCACCCTCCAGGCGCGTCGGGAACTCGGCGAGGAGTACGAGTCCGCGCTGGTCGACTCGTTCCTGGAGAAGGTCGACCAGCGCATCGACGGCGCGGTGGAGCGCCGGATGCGCAGACAGCTCGCCGAGCAGCAGATGCAGATCGCGCGGGGCTCCCGGTCCCCGAAGCCGACCGACTCCTGGGGGGAGCGGTTCGGGTTCGGCATCGTCTCGATGGTGCTGGCGATCCCGCTGTCCGCGATCGGCGGCGCCGTCGGCCATCTGCCCGGTCTCGTCGTCACCTGGGTGGGCATCGTCGGAGTCAACGCGGTGCAGGCGGCCCGCACCACTCCGGGCCTGTTCGGCCGGCTGCGCCACCGCTCGGGCTCGTCCTCCAGGGACGACGCCTGGGAGGAGTGACGGCCGACCGGGCCGTGCGCCCCGCGCCCCGCGGCACGACCACGCGCCGGGTTCGCCTGGAGAGAGGTGTGCGCGGGGACCGCCGCACCCCCGTTGCCGGGGGGCGGGACGACGGCGGTCCCCGCGAGGGACGCGGGCCGGGTCAGGGCCGGGCTTGCGCGTCCATGGCGTCCATGGAGGTCCGGGAGCCGCTCCGGAGGTCCTTGGCGCCGTTCGGCGCCGGCCGGGGCGGGGAGCCGCTCCCGCCCTGCCGACACCCACCAATGTGCCGGACGCGTGT